>NZ_JACJDT010000099.1:0-2993 GCF_014163675.1 Pseudoalteromonas sp. SR44-5 | reverse complement strand
CTCTTAACCTCTTTGTGAATATTTTACTTAAAACCATGTTGCACAAAGAGAAAAGAATGAGAAGTAAATGAGGGGAGCAACCTAAGGCTAGACGCTAATCTTTAAAAGACTGTAGCGCCTAGCCTAACAACATCCATGTTGTTAAAGAGCGGGTAAATCAATATTGTTTAATAAGTTTGTTGTGCAGTGATAATGTCATCGTCATTATTATCGCGCTCAAATTTTAAATTAAACTGACCCTGTCGCGTAATTGAAAAAATAGCGCGTTGCCAATCCTCAACTTCGTTTTTAATAGCATGGTCAAATAACGTTTTAAACAACGCAGTGATATTTTCAGATACTGCAATAGCATGGTGTGTATCGTCATCTGCTTTTATAAAGTGGGCTTTGCACTCAAATACATTGTTACTCTCGCAATCTAAAATAAGCTGAGCTTCAATCCATGGCCTTTTTATTTGCTGATAAATGTACTGACCAAGTTGTTGCGGGATGTTTTTTATGTCGGGTTGCATTGGCTTTCCTTAGCGTTTAGTTATTGAGCAACGACTCGCTCGGCGACACTTTCGAAATAACGAGAAGAAAAAGACGGTGTGCTGTTTCTATTTTTTAGGTATTCTTCAGAAAAGAGGGTGACGCCTAAGCTGAGCACTTTTATTTCATTTTTATTTTGTGGGTTTACATCTACTCTAATGCCAATTTCGCCCTCATTAAAGTAGGGTGGGGTCTCTTTATCGCACGCAAAGCGTGAACCAAAAATAGTGGGCATATATGCCTCACCAAAGTAATGGGGATTTTTTGGATTAAATGCGTACAGTTGATTATTTACTTTACTCATATCCCAGTTGCCTTTAATCGCAGCCCCATTAACCCAGAGCGTTTGAGTAAATGGCGTTTTAGAGCGAGATTCATTCGCCTCTCTCTTAAATTCTTTCATTTCTTCACCGTAAGTAACTCTAATATCATCTTCACTAAAGGCAATGGTTTCATTAAATTCAAAGGTCAATGTTTGAGCTATGTGCTTATTGGTTTTAGAATAAAGACCAATACCAATCTCATCCCAATAATACACATCGTTTGCTAAGTGAGTGACTCGGTCGTATGGGCCGAGTATTTTAACCCATTCATCAATGCTGGTATTAAAAATAAGTGATTGACCTTTAAGGTTAAATTACAGCCATTAACTTGAAAGTCACTTGCTTCAGGGGAGGCCACTTGTATTTTTTCAGCGGGCTTTAATAGTGCAGTAACGGTGCTCACTGTCACTTTATCGCACCCCGCTAGCGTTAAAGCGAGCGCTATAAATATAAATCGCTTAATTAAAGTAGTCATAAATATCTCTAAAAAGGGTAGTGAAGTTTGATTGTGTCTAAAATAAGCTTAACCTAAAGCCACGGCTCTTTTATTTGCTGATAAAGGTACTGACCTAGGTGATGCGAGATGTTTTTTATGTCTGGTTGCATGTGCTGTCCTTAGCGTTATGTTCGTTTATAGCTGGACTTCGGACTTCAAAAAGTCATAGTAAAAAAGTCCATCTTCTTCATGATCTTCAAATATTTCTTTTCCGGCTAACATATAGGCCTTAAGTAAAGCATTTTTACTTCTTTCTTTGTCGTCTAACTGATAATGACATTGGCCAGCTCTAAAGTGAATAAATGGGTTATCGAGTGCTTCAGGGTAGTTTAATGCATCTAACATTGCATCAAGGGATTGTTCATATTCATCAAGCATATAATAACTATCACCGATAGATACTTTAAGCCAAACCGCTTGCTCCCAATCCTCATCTGGGTCGGTGAGTAAATCAAAGGCTTTTTGCCAGAGTGTAATTGCGCCTTGAAAGTCTTCTTCATCAAAAAGATCATTGCCTTGCTCGCAATACTCATCTATTTGGTCATGTACATTCATTGGTTATACTCATTAAAAAAAGTTTTGTATTTTTTAGGTTCATCAACGAAGCAGCGACCTCTTGACATGTCGTTTGCTTTATTAAACCATTGATAAGAAATTGGTAATTGTTCCATTTCATAATAAATAGTAGCTTTTAAAAAAATAATTCCACCGTGAAACCCACCTACCTTATTTTTATCTCGATATTCTAAGAGTTGCTCTATGATTTGCAGCGCATCATTGTAAAGTGTTAACTCTCGATACATTTCGCAAATTGCAGTAACAAAACTGAGAGTGACATCCCAATCAAATTTAGGCTCAGGTAATAACCCCCATGCTTCGTCTGCTTTTTTTTTTGCGATGTCAACATTTTTGACTTCTAATGCTTTGTATGCAGAAATATAGAGAGCATCGATTTTATCGCGCAAGTCTATAGGTAAATTTTCCATTATCTTTCCTTACTTTTTCGGGGGTAAATATCTATCGTTAAGCTTAGCACCAGCTGAGCGGTTAATACTGTAATGATCTAGAGTATAATTATTAGAGTCTAACATCCATTCTCGCACTTCTTTTGATTTTGCGCCGTATTGTCTGCCTGTAGTATTCCACCATTTTACTGCATCTGTCGGGTCATGTGCCATATCAGCTTGAGAGAGTGGGTACCATTGATTATCACTCGCTTGAAATTCGGTACCTTTGAATGACTCCCTTATTTTGCCTTTTGCTTTCATCTTCGCAATGACTTTTTTGCCTGTACGAGATGCTTTGCCTGGAGTTTTACCAAGGTATTTCAAGCGGTTTGATATCTTGCGAAGTTTCTTAGGTTTTGTAATGTTTGGGTTAATGCTTTGAGCCCCCTTCAAATCATTCCCTTTCGGCGGCTCAAGCTCATTGGCAACGGTTTTCTTCGGTTTGCCTACTATACCCGTGCTTGCCGGTGGCTCAAACTCATCGAGGGCTTTATTTACGCGATTGCCGATATCGTTTGCGGCGTTTTTTACCCCTTGGTCTATTTGCGGGGTGACTTCATCAAGCTGTTTGACCATGGCTTGCATGCCGTCAATGGCTGAGTCTGGCAGCAGAAGATCGTATTTCCAGCTGGTTGA
>NZ_JACJDT010000098.1:0-3016 GCF_014163675.1 Pseudoalteromonas sp. SR44-5 | reverse complement strand
GGGGCGATTAACTCTTTGTTACTTACATGGATGTAAGTAAGGGGCGTGAGCAGGACGCGGAAGCTTTGCTCAATTTTTACTTAGCCCACTAGGTTACAAATCTCGCGCCGTGATTAAATCGCCCCGAGGTTGAACAAATTTTAATCCTTAAAGGTCAACAGGCCCTAATTTTGAGAAATAGCAAATGCTGTTTTTTTGTACATTTTACTTTAGTTATTTATTTTTGGGCCGATACTTAAGTAAGCAAAAATAGGAGTCGGATCATGAAAATTGGCAACTTTGGCTTTGTTCCAAACAACAACGTCAATAAATACAGTAACAAAGCTGCATTACAGCAACCTACAATACAGTCGCCTCAAGATAGTTACCAGCAACGTGGTAAAGAATTAGCAGCAAAAGTGTTAGGTGACAAAATGGCTGAGGCTTTAGGCTTACCTGTCGCGGAAGAGAAAAAAGACAAGCCACTATTTGATTTTGAAGAAATCGTCAAAAACGTTTTGGACTTTGTAACTGGTGCCGTTAAGAAAGCGCAAGTCAATGGAGCCGATAATGAAAAACTCAAAGGTATGCTTAGTGATGCACGCAAAGGTGTGCAAACAGGTATTGATGATGCTTATGGTGAATTAAAAGATACCGGTATTCTAAACGACGAAATTGAGCAGGGCATAGAAAAATCCAAAGAAGGTATTTTTAATGGCCTGGATGAGTTTGAAGAGGATTTATTTAACCCTAAACCGGATTCTGTCAGTGTTACTCAAGCACAGTATTTAAGTTTAAGTAATAATGCTCAGTATAACTTCACCACTGCAGAAGGTGACGAAGTGAGTATTAGTTTTGCTGATGCATTTAAACAGCAATCAGCCAGTAGTTATCAGCGTAATGGTCAAAATGAAGGTTATGCCAGTGCATCATCACAATCGCGGGAGTTATCATTTAGCATGTCAGTAAATGGTGACTTAAACGAAGATGAACAAAAGGCTATTAATGCAATGATGGAAGACTTGCAAAATGTTAGTAAAACATTTTTTGGTGGTGATTTGGAACAAGCCTTTGAACAAGCACAAGAGCTCAACTTAGGCAACGAACAGCTAGTCGCGTTTTCAATGGACTTAAAGCAAACTAAAACGTATGCAGCAATAAAAGGCTATGAAGAGAATAAACCAACACCAGAGAAAGCTGTGGCTGAAAAAATAGCTCCATTTAATGACGATCTAAAAAATGCCTTTAATAAAGCGGGTGATCTTGGTTTGCAAAATGAACTGTCAGGCATTTTACAATGGTTAAATCAAGACCAAGAGGAAATAGGCAAATTAGTCGACTATACAAAATCAATGTTTGAGCAAATGAATAAATTGCGCTCAGCAGCACTAGAGAGTGAAGCATAAGCTTTATTTTCAGTATACCGCGTGGCAAACTGCTCAGCTTAGTTATTATAAGGAGCGAGTTGTTTGTCACCTCATATCATGGTTTTTGATTCGGGCATTGGTGGTACCACAGTGCTGAAGCATATTCAGCAATACATACCTGATGGCCGTTATAGTTATTTTATGGATAACGCCTACCTACCTTATGGAAAGCTGAGTCAACAAACCATAATTCAGCGCCTCAGCGGATTATTAATTTTTATAGAAACACAACAATTACACGTTGATGTGTTAGTTATTGCTTGTAATACCGCATCTACTTCAGCACTGAGCGCACTTCGCGAATTAACCACGATACCGATCGTCGGTGTAGTACCTGCAATTAAACCCGCCGCTTTATTATCTAAGTCACAGCATATTGCCTTATTGGCCACACCAGCAACAGTACAAAGTAGTTATACACAACAGTTGATAAGCCAGCATGGTCAAGCTGTCACAGTACATTTATATGCTAGTGTTGAACTTGTAACGTTGGCGGAACAAACATATCGAAGTAAAAAGATTATCCAGGACAAACTAGTTGCAGAGCTCGATAGTCTCGCTATTGATAATAGAGTGGATGTAGTCGTGTTAGGTTGTACGCATTTCCCAATTTTAGCAAAAGGTTTGAATGAGTATTTTAACAGCACTGTATTATTACTTGATTCCGGCGTAGCAATAGCCAAACGGGTGTGTGCAATACTCAAAGAGCATAATATAGCTTGCAGTGATGAGCTTGATGTTAATTGTACAGGCAAGAAAAAGCCGCTACGTTATTACGCAACGGCTTCTATTTATGTTGATAAGCAACCGGTGGAGCTAGTTACGCTGATTGATCTGACTCAGAACGAAAAGAGTTAGATTCATCATCTTGTTTTTGTTTTGCTTCACGAACTTTCAATGTACGTTGTTGGAACTCGCTATCGTTTAATTTTGCAATAGCATTATCAGCATCTAGCTCTGCCATTTCAACAAAGCCAAAGCCACGACGTTTGCCAGTATTTTTATCCTTTAATAGGCGTACATTAAACACTTTACCTTGTTCTTCAAATAAAGCGCGAACTACACCTTCATTTGCACGATAAGGAAGATTGCCCACATAAAGTGTTTTTGTTTTTACTTCGGCTTCTTCTACATCGCCAGATGACATTGCAGCTATAACTACACCACCAATTAATAAACCAGCACCAAATAACAGTGCAGGACTTAATTGTAGGCTCGAAAGCGCAAAATTAACTATAACGAAACCAATAACAGCAAGGATAACTGAAGAGATAAGAGATTTTTGATCGGGTAATTTCATTTTGATCTACCAATAAACAGGAAATAAACATTAATTTAACATTGTGAACTTGCTATCTTAACGCGATAAATGAACATAGCAATGATATTTATGTGAAATAATTTAATTTACATCAAAAAAGACTCGAAAAAGCATCGATTGAGTGTTCTTTTAAAGCGTTTTGCATGCTTTTTGAGCGAACAGTCAAAAGATTGAAAAAAAGTGTTGATCTGTTTTTGGATCTCCCTATAATGCGACCCCACTGAGACGGGAAACGCCAACGCATAGCGAGGCACGAACAACTCAGAGAGTTAAATAAAACTTAGGTTTT
>NZ_JACJDT010000097.1:0-3343 GCF_014163675.1 Pseudoalteromonas sp. SR44-5 | reverse complement strand
TTACAAGTATTATTCAACCAGGTTACGCTGCAATTCCTGAGTTATGTTATTGCTTGCAAATATTTGACTTTGAGTCGCTGGATATTGACCTGGCCTATGATGTAATACAAGCGGATATGAAAACACTAATCACTGAGCAGTTTGGGCAGGGGTTAACGGCACATCTGCAACATAGTGACGAAGGCAGAATGAGAAAAGAGATGTTAGACATCGTGGTAAATAGTATTCAGGTTTACGGGTAAGGCCTCAGGGGGTAACATAAAATAACGTTCACGGTAGGTTTTTAATCAATATTACACTCAGCTTATCAATTGTTAAGTGGAATATGAAATGAAGAGTCAGCCTATCGTTAATGCGCCAAGTTTAGCGAAGCAGTTTGTATCTAAATACTATGAAATATTAATAGCCTTAGTATTGGGTGCTTTGCTTACCTTTTGGAATTTTGAAAGCTGGTTTAGTAGTGGGCTAATCCAAAATGATATTACAAAGATGGTTATAGCGTATTTAGCATTATCTATTGCATGTATTTATATAGGGCATGCTATTGCTAAATATAGACCTGATAAGTTTGGTGGTGAAGATCAGCGAACTATTGCTTTAGCCCATATTACTTTTGTAGGCATTACTTCATATTTGAGTTTACTCGGTTTTAAAGCATTAGCTTTTGAGTATTCTCAAGAGGTATTTGTTCCCTATATTTGTGCAGCACTTCTTTTTATTTTAACTCATAAGTTTTCAGAAAGGTTATGGTTAAAACAAAGTGTGTTTAAGCGCCTCATTAATATTGTGATTTTAACTGTGTGTATATTTGTCTCTACGATTTCTAATTCTATCGCCTTATTTCCTTATATAGGCTATGCGAACGTTGTAGATAAGCAAGCTGATAGCGCTGTTAATTATTATCGTGAAAATTTTAATAAAGTAAACACCTCTATCAACTTGATGATTGAACAATTACAGCAATTGTCGAGTTACTCTTTAGCGCAAGCACAAGAAGAAAAGGCAAACGGGCAAACATGTGAGGTAGGTATATTAGGTAGTCCAGAAGGTGGTCCTCGTTATAATTTGCGCAAAAGAGATAAGGACGTTTTGGGGAAATATGCTGAAGACGGGCTAGTAATTAAGAGCGCATTAGATGAACTTATTAAGTTATTAAACGATACTCTAAAAATTCGCGACGTAGCAGATAAACAACTCAAGTTGAACGCAGTAAATCAGTCTTTAAACGATGTTTTAGAAAGAAGCCGGCAGTTAGGCAAGCCAATAAAGCATTATCTAGTAAATCGCATTCGTAAGGGAAGAGATGGCTGGTCATTTAAAGACAAATATCAAAATGACCGAGTAGCTTACTGCCGTGATACACGATTTGATATGGATGCCGAGTCAACAGTGTCATATATTAACAACGTTAATGGCATTGCAAATGTAGCTGCTGTTCAACTACTTGACCTTGGTGAAGAGCATACAATTGTTGCTATTTCACATTTAATTAAAGAAGTAAGCAGTGGAGAATTTAAAAGCAACTTTGAATACTACAAGGTAACGTTTGTAATTGGAATCGGGCTTGATTTATTGATTCTTTTAATTTTCATATGTTTAAAGAGTAAGCACGCTCGTAACGGGTTAGTATGTGCTGAAGAGTTAGTTAGTAGTTTTGATCCTGTAAGCAAATGCATTGTGATCTCGACACAGTCACAGAAAGAGCTATTTTTAAAGTTAATGCTACTGTGTGAACACTACCCAATTAAGTACAAAGGCGTTGATAAGCAATCAGGTAAAGCGCTTTTTAAATTAAGCAATGTGACTGATTTGGCGTTGTTTAGAAAATAAGTAAGAAAATGTTAAATTTATCAACATTAAATGCATAAATCTGTCATTGCAATATAAGATAGGTGTTTGGTAATAAATGTTATGAATAACATACTTAAGTGGTTAAAAAAGTTTTATGAATATTAAAGAGCTTGAAGAGTTGTATAATAAAGCGGCTTATTATCATGAGAGTAATGAACTAAAAAAAGCAGCTAAGGTGTACGAGCAAGTAATAAGCTTATTGCCAAATATAAGCGTGCAAATTCTTCTTTATCTATCGCCCAAGAATGTCGACCCTATTAACTTAATAGCTGTTGCCTATTTAAGGCTAGCTAAAATACTGCATAAGAATGGGTTAGAAGAAGCAAAAAGTAAATACGAAAACGCAATCACGAGCATGGAAGGTGTACGCACTTGGTTTAATAGGAATGAACTTAGTTGGCCTATTAGTAATCGTAATAACTTGGCTGATGCTTATACTGGTTTAGCTAATTTACTTGTTGATAAAGGCGAACTCAAGGAAGCAAAGGGGCATTTCCAAGAAGGCATCAATTTAGATGAAATGGTGCGCACTTGGCATGAGGAGCATAATAAAGAGTGGCCGATTTCTTATCGGAATAATTTGGCTAGTTCATATATGAATTTTGCTCTTTTACTTGCTCACACAGGCGAATTAGAACTGTCTAAAAAACAATATGAAGAAGCTATAGCTATACAAAAAAAATTGGACTATGGTGTGTAAATAATAGAGAGCTATGGCCGGTAGAATTTAAAGAAAACCTGGCTATGTCCCATATGAATCTAGCTAATCTATTAGCAAATATGGAGGCATTTGAAGAGGCTAAAGATGAATATCAAAATGCGATATCTCTAAGGCAGGGCATTCGTACCTGGTGTGATAAAAGTGGTGAAGTGTGGACGGCTGAGTATCAAAACAATTTAGCAGCTACTTATATGAATCTCGCTCTTTTATTTGCAAGTGTAGGCGCTTTTGATGAAGCAAAAATTAAATATCAACAAAGCATAAGCCTAGATGAGGGGATTTGTGCATGGTGTTATAAGCATGAAAAAGAGTGGCCCATTTTGTATAGGCATGGTTTAACTGTTACTTATATGAACTATGCAGTTTTACTGGGTTGTATAGGTGCATTAGAGGAAGCTAAAGAGCAATATAAACAAGCTTTTACAGTATTGGACAGTATACATTACTGCTTTACAACTCAAGGGAAAGTCTTGGCGTTAGACGTTTCGCATACTGACTTGTTGCTTTGGTGTAATTATATTTCAGTAGCTGACCCCTTAATTATCTCGAGATTTATTGAACTCGCAAGCGAAAGCATTAGGTTGCTCGACATGCACACTGATATAAAAAGCCAAGGTTTGAGTTTAAAATTACTCCACCGCATGGCGGCTTTTTCCTTGAAGAATAACGAGATTAGCCTAGCCCTTAAGCTTATCCACTGCGTACAAGGTAGAGAGCTTGCTTATAAATTAGAAGCCTCACAATTAACAGGTAATGAGCCTGAAGTGGTAA
>NZ_JACJDT010000096.1:0-3344 GCF_014163675.1 Pseudoalteromonas sp. SR44-5 | reverse complement strand
CAAAAATATTTATAACGCTAACTTTGATAACGTTACTTTCAGGGTGTCCTTTAGAAGGTGATAACGGAAATAATGGAACTACAGGGGAAACAGGAGCTACAGGGGAAACAGGAGCTACAGGGCCTCAAGGTGTAATCGGAGTTGCTGGCATTAATTGCTGGGATCTAAATGGTGACCGAGTCAATGATCTCGATGAAGATATCAATAAAGATGGTCTGTGGAATGCCTATGATTGCGCTGTCGCCGCTACTCCTGAACAAAACCAGACAGTAGAACTGAATCATCAGCATATATGTGAGGCCTTAGCGGCAAACAATATATATCCAGTAGGCTGCCCATCCAGTACTCATACAGTCCCCACCGGTACATTGACAAGAATGATATCTACAAACTTTTTTGACGATGGTACGGGCAATAGACTTCTAAGCTGTGGCGATAGCCCAAGCAATGGATTACTCAGCATAAGCCTACGAGACTTCGTAAACTCAGATGGCGTTACCGTTAAGGAAGGGTGGTGGGAGCTAGAGGGCGGATATATCGCTAAATCAGGAACTATGTCTATATTTGAATCAGTTAATGGCGGGTGCCAGGACCTCTGTGCAGCTGATGCAGACTGCATCGCTTCGGTCGCTGTTAGAAAATCGTCTGAATCTTCATCTTGCCGTTTATATTACCATTCAGATACTGCCATAAAATATGAGCGATTTTGTGGTAGGGAAATCCCTGGTGTCTTTAAAGCAGAAGATCAATGCAAACTAACTCTAGCCGCCAATGCTATTTGGGCGTCTAAGTGTCCATAACTTTGAATACTTAACACATATGAGCCTAAACTCTGTCAATAGGCACTAGTATTCTTTTTGACCGTTTTTATAAATGGACGGTCAATTCTAAATCAATAAACAAATTCGTTTACTTCGTCTGTCGATGCGGCTGTTAAGCAAGTTGCTTACGGCAAACACATATAGAGGCTCTCTTATTGCGATCTCATCGCAGCCTACTTTTTTCCATATCCTTATGGATTTGTAGGGGCACTAGACATTCATCGGTTAACCTAATCATGGCACTATTCAAGGCGGCTGGTTTCATCATGGTGATCCAGTTAGTTTCAGGCTCAAGTCAGGTGTAAGCGACTTTGTTTATTGTATTAATGCACGCGTACTGAGCATCTAATCAAGGCAAGTGGCTTAGGTCTGTAGGCATATAATCAGGTTAAACCTTACTGGTCATTAACTCACCCAATTGATTGATGCTCAGCCTTATATCCAGTTAGATGTTCAGCTCACTCAGTACCGTGACTAACTCTTTAAGAATTTTGCTTCATCGAATACCGTCTCTTTTTTAAGCATAAAATAAACACAGCGACCAAGCTTATGCGCAAGCGCTGACAGTGCTTTGGCTTTGCTCATTCGCTTTTGTAGTTTTTCAAGGTATTTGTTGGCGTTGTGATTGTGACGCAGCAGTAATACGGCAGCTTCCGAGAACGCCCATTTTAGATGTGCATTGCCAATTTTATTACCTTGGGTGCCATAGGTTTTGCCAGCAGACTCCGCTTTGCATTTGACTAACCGACTGTATGAGGCGAACTTTTGTACGCTTGAAAAGCGATTGATGTCACCAATTTCGTAAATGATGGTGAGTGCGAGAATGCGACCTATCCCATTAATTGTTTGCAAGATATTAAGGTGCACAGGGTTGTGCTGCTTAGCCATTTGTTCAATATAAAGCTCTAAAGGCTTAAGCTCCTTGTGATAGCAATCAAGTATGGCCATATTTAAATTAATAGATCGTTGCACAACGGGATCAGGGAAGTAATAGCGCATCTTTTCTCTGTCGCAAACGTTCTTTAAATTAACGTTGTGGGCAGGTAAATTGTACTGACTGGCAGTATTGGCAACATGGGCTTTTAAATCAGCGCCATGACGGACGATTTTAGTTCTGCGACGTAATAAGTCGCGCGTAGCACGCATATCTTTGTCATAGACATAAGCAAGTGGAAAGTTACCGCCACGGATGAGTTTAGCAATTTTATGCGAATCTATTTTATCGTTTTTAGCTTTTCCGCCATGAATCGCTTTCATGTATAGCGCATGACCAAGGATAAAGTCGATATTGTGCTCTTTGCAAAAATCAGCGACCTAATACCAGCAGTGCATGCACTCTACGCCAACCACAATGTCACCGATATACGGTTTAAGTAGTTTTAGCAGTGCGTCAGGGTCATCTTTAATTTTCTTGTGAACAAGGATAAGTCCTGAAAGTAAAAAAGGACAGGCGCATTTTTTTGCAAGTTTTTTGCAAAATCCATAGTATCAACTACTGTTTTTATATACAGTTTGACAGGAGTTGCTATGTATGACCCGGGCAAGAAAAAAGCTTATTGATTTAGCGTCCACATCTTATTATCACTTAATCTCACGATGCGTGAGACGTGCATTCTTGTGTGGTGATGATAAATACACAGGTAAAAACTTTGATCACCGTAGAGTGTGGTTAGTAGAGCGAATTAAGTTACTAAGTAGCGTTTTCGCTATAGAGATAGCTGCCTACGCGATAATGAGCAATCACTACCACCTTGTTGTGAACGTCAATAGACGTCAAGCACTTGATTGGTCTGATGATGAAGTAATTGAACGCTGGTATCAACTTTATAACGGCCATGTTTTAGTTGATCGTTACTTAAATGGTGAGCAGCTAGATAAGGCGAGTGTGCTCTTTTTTGATGAGATCATCGCTAAATGGCGCGCAAGGCTTTATGACATCAGCTGGTATATGAAAAACCTTAATGAGTACATTGCCCGCGAGGCCAATAAGGAAGATAACTGCACGGGCAAGTACTGGGAAGGGCGCTATAAGTCACAGGCATTATTAGATCAAACCGCAGTACTCAGTTGCATGGCCTACGTTGATTTGAATCCTATCAGAGCAAACATAGCCGATACGCTTGAAGACAGTGATTTTACCTCAATTCAAGAGCGTATAGCGCATTTCAAAGCCTTTACCACAGACACGGTCAAAGCAAATAAACCCCTCAAACAAAAAGATACTGTTCAATATGAAAGTCAACCAGCACAGCTAAAGCAATTTGGTGGTAATCATATTAAAGGCACGATCCCCTTTGCCTTACTGGATTACATTGAATTAGTCGACTGGAGTGGCCGCCAGATAGATCCAAAGAAAAAAGGGCATATCAACAAAAGCATACCAAAAGTGCTCCTGACGTTGAATATAGAAGAAGCGCAATGGCTTGAATCAATTCAACGTTTCAGGCAGCAGTACTCAAATTTTGCAGGCAGCAAACAACGGTTAAAGCAGCAAGCCGCCAGCAACGATGTAAAATGGTACAA
>NZ_JACJDT010000095.1:0-3545 GCF_014163675.1 Pseudoalteromonas sp. SR44-5 | reverse complement strand
GTTCTAGGTTCTTCAATACAGTTGCAAACTAAATATACATGGTAAACTTTTCCTAGCGCCTATTTCTTCCTAGCGCCAAAAACCTTTATTTTTTACCATGCATCGCTAGTCGCTCTAGCTTTTCTTTTAGTGACGGTGGTGCGCTTTGTGCAATCGCATTAAGGTAATCAGCGGTTTGTTCACTCATAGCTAATTTATTCGCGGGAGTGGCGTTAGCTGTTTTTAACGCATTATTTGGACTTAATCGTTGGCTGGCTTGTGGGTTAGCGGTAATTTTGATTTGCCCAAGTTCTGCCATACCGGCACTACGAAAGTGTGACAGCATATCCATTTTTAAGTAGTTTAAACGCAGTGCTATAGGTGCAGATACCGCCTCAATCATCAGCGTACCATCGCGATAATTACTAACGCGACATTTTCCACCTAAATTAGCGCCCAAAAATTCACTTAACAAAGTTTGTTGTTTATCTAATGCTTGGCTTTTACCTGCATACGACGACAATCGACCACTCAGGCCAGCCATAATATCGTTTAAAGGTTTTGGCGCGAACCTATCTTTAGCCATGCAAAACACCAAAAGTTACATTGAAGAGACTGAGTTTAATTGAATGCAAAGGTTAAAGCTACCTCGAGAAATGAAAGATACGGGGTTAAAGGTTAAAGGTTAAAGGTTAAAGGCAGAGATTAGCTACACCTGAAATCTAATGACTGATGGTTCAATACAACCGCGCGGCATAAAGCCGCGCCTACGTTTTAAAATATAGGAACCAGATCTTAAAGCGCAGGTCCTAGTCACTTCCCTAGTACCCTTGTCTTCCTAGCACCTTTAACCTGTTCGCGGTGGCAAGCCACTCGCCTACAAGCAATTAATTAAACACCGAGATAAACCTTAACACCGTAGGCGTTGAGCTTGCTGACGCATAAATACCGAAACAATATTGAATATCGCGGTGGCAAGCCACTCGCCTACAAGTGATCAATTAAACATCAAAATAAACTTTAACACCGTAGGCGTTGAGCTTGCTGACGCAAAACACGGAGCCACATTTAAAATGCGGTGGCAAGCCACTCGCCTACAAGTAATAGATTACACATCAAAGTAAAATTTAACACCCGTAGGCGTTAAGCTTGCTGACGCACCAACACCGAGCCACATTTAAAACGCGGTGGCAAGCCACTCGCCTACAAGTGATTTAACACCGAGATAAACCTTAACACCGTAGGCGTTGAGCTTGCTGACGCAAAAACACCGAAACAATATTGAGTATCTCGCCTGCAAGTGATTTAACACCGAGATAAACCTTAACACCCGTAGGCGTTAAGCTTGCTGACGCAAAACACCACATTTCAAACGCGGTGGCAAGCCACTCGCCTACAAGTGATTTAACACCGAGATAAACCTTAACACCGTAGGCGTTAAGCTTGCTGACGCGAAAACACCGAAACAATATTGAATATCGCGGTGGCAAGCCACTCGCCTACAGTGAATAATTAAACACTGAGATTAACGTTAACACCCGTAGGCGTTAAGCTTGCTGACGCGAAAACACCGAAACAATATTGAATATCGCGGTGGCAAGCCACTCGCCTGCATAAGCATATACACAAAAGGTTAATGCCAGGCAAATTGTACAAAACGTAGGAAATGGCTTTAACCATGAATTTTATAATCCCCGCATCATAAAGCCTCCGAGTACCTTTAACCTCTAACCTTCTCTCTTCAACCTTTTAATTTGACATTTTTTATCCTAACCTTGTTTCTAATTTGTATAATTTAATCAACAAGGATCAACCATGAAAATTACCCATCATGGAGCGGTGAATGGGGTTACGGGGTCATGCCATCAGTTAGATTATGATCAACACTCATCGGTGTTGATTGACTGTGGGCTTTTTCAAGGGGAAGACGCCGGGTCAAGTTTAGCTATCAACTTTGATATCTCAACTGTCACTGCGCTGATTGTTACGCATTGTCATATTGACCACGTTGGCCGCATACCTTACTTATTTGCTGCTGGTTTCTCTGGCCCTATTTTTACTTCGAAGGCATCGGCGAGTTTATTGCCATTAGTGATTGAAGATGCACTTAAAGTCGGTGTAACGCGAGATCAAAAAATTATTAACGCCTGTTTAAGCTTACTTGCCAAGCGTATTGTCGCTATCGAATTTAATAGCTGGTTTGACTTACCAACCACCAGCAACAAGCCCACCGCGAAAGCTCGCTTACAGCGTGCCGGGCATATTTTAGGCTCCGCCTATGTTGAAATAGATATAGGAAAAAAACCGAATTCCCATCGCGTGGTATTTTCTGGTGACCTAGGAGCGCCGCATACTCCGCTACTGCCTTCCCCAAAAGCGCCTTACAAAGCCGATACTTTAGTGATCGAGTCAACCTATGGTGATAAAAACCATCAAGGCCGAAAAGAACGCACGCAAACACTGAAAAAGGTGATTGAAAAAGCCGTTGCCGATAATGGCATTGTATTAGTGCCAGCGTTTAGCATTGGCCGTACGCAAGAGTTACTGTACGAATTGGAGCAAATAATTCACAACGCAGCTAAAAATTCACCATGGCAAAATATAGAGGTTATTGTTGACTCCCCTATGGCAGCTAACTTCACCACAGAGTATCGAAAATTTAAAACCCTCTGGGACGATGAAGCAAAAAAACGCTTAGCCAAAGGTCGCCATCCATTAAACTTTGCGCAGTTGCATACTATCGACAGCCACCAAGAGCATATTGCCGTAATTAATTACCTAAGCAAACGCAAACAACCCGCAATTATTCTTGCCGCTAGTGGCATGTGCACCGGCGGGCGAATTGTGAATTACCTAGAGCGATTTTTACCTGATAAAACTACCGATGTGATTTTTGTTGGCTACCAAGGCCGTGGCACGCTCGGCCGAGATATTCAAACCTATGGACCAAGTAATGGTTATGTGCATATTAATGACCATAAAATCACCATTAACGCAGCAGTACACACAATCAGCGGCTACAGTGCTCATGCAGATCAAAACGGCTTAATAAAATTTGTAACAGGTATGTGTAAAAAGCCCAGCCATATAAAAATAGTCCATGGCGATGATGATGCAAAACAGGCATTAGCCCAAGAGTATCGAGAGGTACTAGGAGAAGGAGTTAAAATTGAAATTGGGGAATCGTTGACGAGCTTCGAGTAGCGGGCTACGAGCAGCCCGGTGTTAAATTTAGTCTAATTCCTAGTCTTTAACCTTTTCATTATTCTGTGTAGCACAGGTTGTGAGATTCTCATGAGCTTTTGATTACATAGATCAATTTCCCAAGCATTCTCCCAATTACTTCGCACTCATTTAATGCGAACTATGTTTGCTCGTGATTGATATAACCAAGCTCAAAAACAATCATAAGCTGCGTTTTTAATTCTCCTACAGAGCCTTTCCCCCTGTGTCAGGATAGTTGTCGCCTCTAACTTTTAATAGAGGCAGATAAAAATGAGACGTCGATTTACACAAGAATTTAAAGTTCAAGCGGTTGAAAAAGCATTATCTCAATGTGATGATGT
>NZ_JACJDT010000094.1:0-3622 GCF_014163675.1 Pseudoalteromonas sp. SR44-5 | reverse complement strand
TTACAAGTATTATTCAACCAGGTTACGCTGCAATTCCTGAGTTATGTTATTGCTTGCAAATATTTGACTTTGAGTCGCTGGATATTGACCTGGCCTATGATGTAATACAAGCGGATATGAAAACATTAATCACTGAGCAGTTTGGGCAGGGGTTAATAGCACATCTGCAAAGCAATGACGAAGGTAGAATGAGAAAAGAGATGCTCGACATCTTTATAAATAGCATTAAGGTGTTTGGCTAATAAATAACAAGGATAATAAAACAATGTTCATTTTAGAGTTTTATACTGTTGATACGATTTATGAGCACTTAAAAAAAACGGGTTATAAAAAAAATAAGCAAGATTTTATGGGGTCCATAGTAAGTTATTTTAAAAGAGTAAGTGCAGATCCCGATTTTACTACGTTTATGGAAACACTAGAAAGAAATGACCGCTCGTTAGATATTAAATCAAGTTCGCTCGCAATTGAAAGTATTGTCACTTATGAAAAACAAAACATTGAAAAATCACCTGTTGTAACGCTCTGGAATAAGTTTGCTTCTCATATAAGGGAAGGAGCAATTGCTCAGCAATTAAAAATTAAAACTCGAACAGAACTTAATAGTTCAAAACCTGTCCAGCATAGAATTTTAAATGATGAGTATTATGAACTTATTTATGAAAAATTATTTTATGCGAGTGTGCTAACCTTCATTCTTTATGCTTGCTTTAAGCGACAAGAAGCATCTTTTGATTGTATTGTTAATGCAGAATTGCCAAACATGTTAACTCCTGAAATTTCTAAATACAGAGCTGAGGATTTAGCTAAAAAGCATGTTGAGGGAATAATTAAATTGTTGTTCAAATCGTATTATGACGAGAGTCGCTCTTCGCAGCAAACAAATATACTTTTAGAGGATAGAAAGAATATTTATACCTTTACGCTCTTAGCTATTGTTTATAAGTATAGTTGCGTTAAAGATAAAAAATATGTGGGTGAATTAAATCATTATATTAATATACTAAAAAGTGGTCTTGGCTCTTCTGAAGAGCTGGACCGAATTAAGGAGCGATTAATTTATCATACATCACTTTTAGAAAAATTAATTAAGAAAATGCCTGAGTTTCTTCAGCACTCTTATAATGCTTCAGAACTTATCCACGAATGGGCCAAACCGGCACACTATGAAAAGCTATACAGAAACGCTAAATACTTTATCACAGGTCATACGATAACTTCTGAGGCAAGCTCCCTCAATAAAAAATACGCTGAGATAACTTGCGATGATTTCCCCATCAGAAGAAAAGGACAGGTACAACAAGAATCAGTTATGAAAGCAGCTAAACAATTTTTTTCAAAAGGGCTTATTTTGCTAGTAGCAACTCAAAATACCAAAGGACAAAATCGACTTCGTTGGAAAGACGAAGAGCTCAAAAACCCTGCTTTTATGTATCTGCATAAGATATTTGTAGAAGAAATACACACACAGCTTAACAAGCGATTTTTGGGAGAAATATAATGAACCTTATATTTGACTTAAATTTCGTACACATTATTTTTTCAGAAAGAGTCCTCTTTGATTTCAAAGAAATTCACAATAACGCGTTTAGTAAATTATTAGCTCACGCGCATTCACCATTATTTAATGTATTACCTTGCGAAAAAGCGAACATGCAAGTAGATACTAACGTTAACAAAAAGCCTGAATTGCTTATCATTGGTGTAGATGAACATGATGCTGAAAATGTAGTTATTTGCCTAGACGGTGTGCCTTATGATTTTTTTCACATCCATTATTGGCCCTTTTCTGTCACTGGTACTCAAGATGTAATACTCGCTAATTTAAGTAGTTATATAGATATATTTAGATTGAAACATCAAATAGCGAACAATATGCCTATTAATAAGATTCAATTAACTTTGGGGTCATTGCTAGAAGATATACATGTAACGATAGATGCGCGTTACACACATGACGATGAGTTCGATTATTCGCAGTATGAACATGACTGGCAGCAAGATATTGAGGAAAAGCATTTCGTTTTAAGTTTGTTTAACCACTACAAAGAAGTGACAATAATGCCTGTTTTTGAAGTTGATCCATATACGCACAACTTTTCACTTAAGCAAGACGAGGTTGGAGAGTTTAGCTTTCAAGTAAGGGGGCGTTACAAAGCAATATTTAATCGTAAGATGCTCTTAAAAACCACTCAATATTTACTTGATGGTGGAACTAGCTTTACCGATGATTGTTTACAGCAACTGAGTAAACTAAAACAATATTACGGCAATGCAGATAAAATTAATTATACAAGTGACATCATTGACTTTAATGCTCATTGTTACATTAAAAATCACTTACCTAGTTTTAGAGATAATCTTAATCGTATTAATAAGTACCAGCAAAAATTAATGAGTAACTGCTTTAATGAAACACAAAAAGCTAATGGCGCTAGAGGCCGTAAGCCAAATTCTGAAGTGAAAAATGAAACTGAAAATATGTATATACTGGCCAATGATGGTGATAACCAATATTACATTCTCAGCAAGTTATCAAATATAACTTTTGATGTATTTATAGATGGTAAAAAGCTTGAGCAACCTCCTAGTCTAAAAGTGCTACCTGAGGAATTAGATGAGTATCAACAATGCTTTGAGTTCACTTGTGAAACTACATCAGAATTGAGTTATGAGTTCAGAAGGCAAGCTGATAATCAAGTAGACTTATTAATTAGTCTGTAGGGGGTATAGCAATAAAGTTATTTGTTGTAGCTAGATCATTATTAATAATGAAGCCATTCCTAACCTAATGGCTTTATTTATTATGAGTATATTAAAAGTAGCTTGCCCACATTGCGGCAAACAAGTATTTACCACTCAGCCTTTTTCCACTGATGGAAACGGGAGTATGTATCCTATGATGTTGCATCAAGTATGTGCAGACCCTCATGCCAAAGCATTTTTAAAAATTTCTGTTCAGACAGCTTGCTTTGTTTGTGGGGAGCAGTTTTCAGTATTGTTTGTTGAGTGATTTAGCTTGTTTTAATCTAATTTAATTTGGTGCCAGGGGCTTTGCTGGGCTTATCATACTAAAAAAGTCAGTGAATTATTTGGTTATATGGGCTAATTAGGTATCAGCGGAGCCAGTTAATAGGGTATTTCAAAGTCCAGTTGGATGAGTTGCCGTCATTGTTTGTTGACTGAAGCCTTTAAATGTTCGGCAGCTAGTGTGTAATTTTATTTATTCAATTAGGTAGCGCTTTATAGACATTGTGAGATAAGCAACTCCTTAGAGTATTTTTTGATAGTTAGAAGAAAAAGCCATCAGATACTTATACCTGATGACATTGAGGGCTCTGTAATTTAGGCTCGATGCTCTCTTTCATACTCATCGATGAAATTACCATAATGCTGATAGAGTGTATTGGGTGAAGAGTGGCCCAAAAGCTTAGATATCTTCCAGTGATTTACTCCCTCAGAAATTAATTTAGGTGCAAACGTGTGCGCCTCATCTGGTGCATATTCTCACCAGCTTTGATCACCCAATGGCATTAACTTTGATCGCTTATTCTCATTAAGCTTTGATCACGAAAATTACGCGATAATGATCACTTTTGTGTTCTTAATGATTTTGCCGATC
>NZ_JACJDT010000093.1:0-3905 GCF_014163675.1 Pseudoalteromonas sp. SR44-5 | reverse complement strand
ATGAGACGTCGATTTACACAAGAATTTAAAGTTCAAGCGGTTGAAAAAGCATTATCTCAATGTGATGATGTTCGTCTAGAAGATATTGCAGATGATTTAGGTGTCGGTTATTCAACGTTACAACGTTGGATAGCACTCGCAAAAAAACATCAACTTGAAACACACCAGACGGGTAGCCAAATGACAGCAGAAAAACGACCACAAGACTGGAGTTTAGAAGAAAGACTCAGCGCGATTATTGACTGTGGCCATTTAGATGAAGCAGCCATTAATGAATACTGCCGTAATAAAGGGCTTTATCCGCATCATATTAAGCAGTGGAAGCAAGACTTTGCCCAAGGACCTACAACGAAACTAGCTAAATCAGACAGTAAACAGTTAAAGCAAGAAATAAAACAGCTGCAAAAAGAGCTTAATCGTAAAGATAAAGCCTTAGCTGAAACAGCCGCTCTGCTTGTTCTCAAAAAAAAAGCGGATGCACTCTGGGGTTTCAACGAGGACGATTAACAACACAGGCTGAGCGACATGAATTAATAACGCTTATTACAAACGCGCAGGATTCAGGGGCAAGGAAAGAAAAAGCATGTGAGTTACTTGGGCTGACGGTAAGAACCGTTCAGCGGTGGATTGAAGCAGACGATATGACTGACAAGCGAACGAGTACGAAAAAACGGCCGCCAAACCGTCTCACAGAGTTAGAGCGGCAGCGTATTATTAATACGGTTAACTCAACTGAGTATGGGCATTTACCGGCCAGTAAAATAGTCCCCAAGCTGCTTGATAACGGTATATGGATAGCGTCTGAAAGTTCATTTTATCGTGTCATGAAGGCACATAACTTATTAACGCATAGAGAAAAAGTAAAGCCAGCTAAGCCGATGAAAAAGCCAAGAGCATTGAAGGCAGTACGTGCAAATGAAGTATACACTTGGGATATCACCTATTTACCAACGAGCGTAAAAGGGCAATTTTTATACTTATATTTAGTGATGGACATTTTTAGTCGAAAGGTTGTTGGCTGGCAGGTTTACGACACACAGTTAAGTGAATTAGCCGCAGATTTAATGAAGGATATTTGCAGTCGGGAGCAAATAAAGCGCGAGCAAGTCACGTTGCACTCAGATAATGGTAGCCCAATGAAAGGCGCGACATTACTGGCAACATTACAGGAGTTAGGGATTGTGCCATCATTTAGTCGACCGTCAGTAAGTAATGACAATCCATACTCTGAGTCGTTATTTAAAACGTTAAAGTATCGCCCAGAATACCCAGAAAAGGCATTTGAAGATATAAGCGCAGCAAGAGAATGGGTAAGTGGGTTCGTTGATTGGTACAATAATGAGCACCTACACAGTGGTATAAAATTTGTGACGCCAAATCAACGTCATTTAGGTTTAGATAAAGAGATATTAGCCAAGCGTCAGCAGGTAAACGACGCAGCTAAATTGAATAACCCAAGTCGTTGGTCAGGAAAGTCACGAGATTGGTCAATGATAAACGAAGTAAATTTGAATCCTGAGAAAAAAGAAGAAATGCGGGCGGCATAAAATTTAACTTGAGGCGACAACTAACTTGAAAAACTCCGCTTTTGCCACAGAAAGAAAATACGCTCTTTCTTTATCGGAATAGCGCTCATAACCTTCCGCTATATTACTCGGAACAGAAACAGCACAGCGACACATTTGATCTTTAAGCCCAAAATCTCGTAAATCATTGAAAACTTGATATACAAATAAACTTAATGAAAAAGATTTCTTCCATACATCTAAATTTTCATATTTCATCACCCCTCCTGGGTTGCTACTCCCTTTCGAAAACGACTAAATAACAATGGAACTATAATTTAACTGCAGGACGTAATATATCACCTCGCAGAACAACCCAGAACCTAATTACTATAATCAGCGGCTACGATGATACGTAGCCCGCAACTCGAAGCTCGAAACCTCAGACATCTAAATTTTACACTGCCTTTAAATGACTTGGTTTTTTAGGGTTAACTAACTCTGCAACAAAGCTTGTAAAGTCAGCGCCTAGGTTTTCATCACGCATGCTGTATTCAACAATCGCTTTTAAATAACCTAATTTATCACCACAGTCATGAGCTCGGCCGCTCATATGAAATGCTTCAACCGTTTCAATTTTCATAAGCATATCAATAGCGTCGGTTAGTTGTATTTCACCACCTGCGCCAACCGGAGTTTTATCAAGTAATTGCCAAATAGTTTTTGACAGTACATAACGACCAACTACAGCAAGGTTTGATGGCGCGTCACCAACACTTGGTTTTTCAACCATTGTTTTGATTTTCGCACTTTCACCCGCAGTAATTACAGCGCCATTTATATCAGCAATGCCGTATTTACATACATCTTGCTCAGGTACGGGTTCAAGCATAATTTGGCTTGCTGATGTTGCTTTAAAACGTGCAATCATTGCCGCTAAGTTTTCAGTTTTTTGATCTGCAGTATAAGCATCAAGTATTACATCAGGCAGTAAAACTACAAAATCTTCATCACCAATGATTGGCTTAGCACACAACACTGCATGACCCAAACCTTTAGCTTCACCTTGGCGCACATGTAAAATAGTTACATCAGGCGGGCAAATAGAGCGCACTTCATCAAGTAACTTACGCTTTACGCGTTTTTCAAGTGTCGCTTCAAGTTCAAAGCTAGTATCAAAATGGTTTTCAATCGCATTTTTAGAGCTATGAGTAACAAGCACAATTTCTTTAATACCCGCTGCAACGCACTCATTCACTATGTATTGAATAAGTGGCTTATCAACCAGTGGGAGCATTTCTTTTGGGATTGCTTTAGTCATTGGTAACATACGTGTACCAAGTCCAGCAACTGGGATAACAGCTTTCATAGTTAGTCCTTTATTTAATATTTAATTTAACTTAATCTAACAACACAAAGCTTTATCGGAAGTGAATGTATTCGGGCTTCGAACAACGAGTTCCTAGCTCCTAGTCACTTCCCTAACACCAAGTACCGTTGTCTTCCTAGCACCTTTAACCTTTGACCTGTTCGCGGTGGCAAGCCACTCGCCTACAAGTAATTAAACACCAGAATACAATTTAACACCGTAGGCGTTAAGCTTGCTGACGCGTGTTTATTAACATCTTTATCTTCTCGCCTAAGGTAAAATGTAAAAACGTAGGAAATGGCTTTGACCTGTTCGCGGTGGCAAGCCACTCGCCTACAAGTAATTAATTAAACATTAAGGTAAACTTTAACACCCGTAGGCGTTAAGCTTACTAACGCAAAAACACCACACCACATTTTGAAACGCGGTGGCAAGCAACTCGCCTACAAGTAATTAATTAAACACCAGAATACAATTTAACACCGTAGGCGTTAAGCTTGCTGACGCAAAAACACCACACCACATTTTAAAACGCGGTGGCAAGCCACTCGCCTACAGGTAATTAATTAAACATCAAAGTAAATTTAACACCGAGACAAACTTTAACACCCGTAGGCGTTGAGCTTGCTGACGCACAAATACCACACCAAATTTTGAATATCGCGATGGCAAGCCACTCGCCTACAAGTAATTAATTAAACACCAGAGTAAAATTTAACACCGTAGGCGTTAAGCTTGCTGACGCGTGTTTATTAACATCTTTATCTTCTCGCCTAAGGTAAATTGTACAAAACGTAGGAAATGGCTTTAGCCATGAAGTTTATAAACCGCGCGGCATAAAACCGCGCCTACGCGTGTTTATTAACATCTTTATCTTCTCGCCTAAGGTAAATTGTAAAAACGTAGGAAATGGCTTTAGACATGAATTTTATAAACCGCGCGGCATAAAGCACCGCCTACGCTTTAAAACATAGTCCTAGTCACTTCCCTAGCACCTTTAACCTTTAACCTTTAACCTTTAACCTTTAACC
>NZ_JACJDT010000092.1:0-4228 GCF_014163675.1 Pseudoalteromonas sp. SR44-5 | reverse complement strand
TAGGCTAATTCATGGTTCAATTAAGTTGAACTTAAAAGGAGAATCGATACGAAAACAGTTAAATAAATTGACTGATGATGATCAGTTAAGCTAATTTAAAAACGGCTCTACAAAATGATAAATCAAGTGATCAAAGCTGATGAGAATCGGTGATCAAAGTCATGAGAATACGCACCATTTTGGCCCTGATAGGGTCTAAATCAACATATACCATACAGAATGCCTCTGCAGCTTCATCAAGAAGCGCTTGTGACTTGAAGCATCCTTCCCACAAATTTATAGAGAATAAATTTGAATGCCATTAGGCAGCCCGAAGTGTGAGCGCCACGGATGGCAGCGAATAAAAGCGCCCTGTGCAGTTATCTTCTTTATTCGCTTTACTGGCAGGCACTGTCTTCATTTAATATCTTCATAAACCAACTGATGCTTACTAAGCGCTCTCGGTATTGTTCAACCGCTTGGTTAAAAAAGATGAGCTCTGATTTACTCATGACTGCATAAGTACATACATCAATGCAAAATACCTTAGTCAATTCTAGTAACCTGTCTTCAACCCACCCCTTGCGGATTAAAATTCGTTCAATATGGGGGTAATCGCGGCGCGAGATTTATAACCTGGTGGGCCAAGTAAAAAATCGAGCAATTAAACTACCGCGTCCCTTACCCACATCCATGTAGGTAACAAAGAGTTATAGACCTTCGTCTTTCTATAAATCGAGCTCTTTAAATTGGAATAAAAGTAATGTTGTCGATATCACAACCACCAAATATATTCTTTTTATCCTCTAATAAACATTCAGGCAAAGTAACTTTTTTAAGATATTTATTTTCACCGAAGCAATCATTACTAATTGACGTTACAGAAGCCGGTATAGTCAAGTTTTCTATGTTATTCCCGACAAAACAAAACATAGGAAGAGAATCTATTTCCGCTTCAATAGTCAGCTTTTCTATTTTATTACGTCCAAATGCCCCACCACCAATTTTTATAACGCTAGCAGGAATAACAATTTCTTTAATTTGGTTTTGATAGAAGGCATCTTCATCTATAAATTCTAAATACTTTGGTAACACAACAGCTTCAAGCTTTTTATTGTCAAACGCTTCACGCATAATTGCAACCACAGGTTTGTTATTAATATAATCAGGGATAACAACGTCTTTTGAATCCCCTATATAATCTAAAATTAAAATTTTGTCGTCGATATCTTTAAAAGTGTAAGATTCATTCGTTAAGTTTTCCATTACGATCCTAATTTTTATATAAGTTTCCACTTAAAATTTATGTCAAATATATCAAGTAAGTTAATCAAATATACGACTTAAAGTCATCTTTGAGTAATTTTAACTCACACAGAAACTAAGAGACTTTCAAGTGTGTAAAGCATCAACCGCGTGAATTATCTATCACGTATTTTAGAGCTGATCAAAGTAATCCCCCGCTTTATGCCTAAAAAATACATTACAGTTTTCTAACTCAACCTGTAATGGCTCTTTTTGTAAGACTTTAACATACGGATTTAGCTCTAATATAACGGTCATCGTTTTTGATAATAATAGTGCGTTGTAAAGAGCACGTTTACGTTTTTCAGACTTAGAGTAAGGCATACGAATTATGATATTTTTTTTGCACATTGGCGCCGTGATCGGAAAGTACTCTTTTGGCACAAACACTTCAAATTGACCCCCTTTATTGAATCCATATTCAGTGTTTACAGAATACTTGCCTGAAGTAATTTCATATTTTATATGATAGTAGTCTGAATAAATTCCTGAATTAACTTTAATTTCTTGAGCAATAAGATGAAACGAAATTAACAACGCCATAATACTTGAGAAATATTTCATACTACCCCAATACATATAAAACTATTTATACTCCAGAGAGACTTGCAACGGTATCAAAGTTCAAGTTTGAGTACACCAAAAAACTCGAAATTTAAGGTAGGCTAACATCTTTTTAAAACCATAAAAGCTATTTAGCCATATTTATAAAATTGCTATCCGAATAGCTCTCCATACTTTAAGTGGGATAACTAAACTCACCCATATATATCAATTCAAATCCATCACCTTTGACTGTTCTTGGCCTATCAATTTCTTCCTTTGATAAAAATAGAAGCACGTTAGCATCTAATAATTCAAATTCCTCTGCTGTTTTAATAACATCATGCAACCAATGCTCAGAATATGAATACGGCTTAAAAAAAGTTTCTAATGAAGACTCCTGATCTCTTGATCCAATTTCCATGAAGTCATGATCGATAAAAACTTCTCCCTGTGATTCGCAAAATTTTGAAAGAGGAATATCATCATCAAAACCATAACGCTCTTCAAGGAAGGAATTGTATTTTGAATGATCAGAAACTCTTCCAAGAAAAAAGTGCGAAACTTCACGACTTTTCATAATTGACTCCTTTGTCAAACCTCGTTTACAAGCAGAAATTATTAGTTGAATATACAACGAAGGAGCAAAACTAAGGATTATTAATCCTGCTTAGATTACTGATAATCATTGAATTTCATTATCAGTATAACTGATAATTAGTTACGTTGAAAAGCTGCCTACTTAACAGTAGAAAAATTAGTGAATTTCACAATGAGATGTAAGTTGGTTGTAGTAACATTGATAAAAATCACTATTCAGTCACTAATGACAAGTATTTACTAGCTGTAAAGTTAGCTCCATTTTGTAATACTATACTCATATTCAAATATAAAAGTATCAAACACATAAATTTAGCTTATCTTTAATATTTAACTAAGTGATAATAATAAACATCCTTAACAATTGCAAAAACGTACTAAATCATTTTGATGTTTTTGTTATGTGCTAATTAAAAGAGAACTAGATGGATGACGATATACAGTTTTTTAAAGATAAACTAATAAACGGCGACGTAGATAGGTTTGAGTTACTAGATTTTATAGAATACGTAAGAAGCTACGGCCTAACTTATGAAGTATTCACTATAGCTAGGCAAATGTATAAGGATGATATGGATCAACAGGAAACAGCGGGACTATTAAGTATGCAAGCTATGAGTTGGGATTTATAACCATATGGCGCTTTGCTCTTATATCGAAAAAACTGGCATTCTTGTGTTATAGATAAGGTGATATTATCAAAAGTCAGTTTCATCACATTTTTCATAAGATTCATACACTCAACCTATTGTTATTATATGAGCCCAAACACACACGTTATCTACCTATCACTATTTAACTCATATAGCGATAATTTTTCTTGATTAACTAAGTTTATTATCGGTTCATTTGGATAACGGTGTATAAAATAAAAAAGATTATAGTCTGAGTTATTATCGTTATTAGCCATCAACCAACATTGCGACAGCCATTCAATAATAATGGGTTCGCTGATACTATCATAAGCATCACACTCATCTTCATCAATATCATTTTTTGCAATATACTGTTTTAAATAAGCCATATACTGTGCATGATATTCGCGACTGATAAACTCATGTTTCGCCATAAAAGCTTCATCGCAATCCTCAAGCACTTGGCTATGGTTTGCCATATCAGTACAGGTAATAAATGTCAGCGCTAACTTATGCTCATCAAACACTTCGCAAATACACTCTACACGTCCGGTCTCATTTTTCATCGTGATTTCGTACTTCGAAATAAAGCGTTTAAAAATAGCAATACAAGTCGGTGTATACGTCTCTAAATGCTGCTTTAATTTTTTCTTGGGTTCATCCATATGTAGCTTAACCTGCATCACTTTTTTAAATAACTAAAATCATTATTTTTTAATTTATCTTTTTCAATAAAAACAATTCATTTATCACCATAGTGCCAACACTAATCTAATTGGGCGTAAAATGTGAGAGGGGAATTAACGATACTCAGTCACCGCGCAATTCTGACCATAAACAAAGTGTATTAAAAGGCAGCAGCATGATAAATAATCTTCAGCTTTGTTTCTGAGTATCATCGCAATTCAGAATTATATCATCAAAAGAAAAGGGTCTATCATTTCTTAGTTCCTCTTGCCTGTGTTAACTGGTTAGCTATTTTTTCGTTGGGTTTAGTTGTCACCTAAGGGATCCCCAAAAATAATTATTAAGTTTCAATTACATCACTCACATCCATATTTTTCCAATCGATTTGCACTACTACCTGTACGAAATAGGCTAGTCCTTCCAAATAATCTCGCCGTCGCAATTTAATGGACTGTTTTTTGACGTATCGCAATCCAACA
>NZ_JACJDT010000091.1:0-4229 GCF_014163675.1 Pseudoalteromonas sp. SR44-5 | reverse complement strand
ATACCCCAACATACGCCTAAAGATCAGCAGCGCAGATTATCGAGTTGATATAATTAAAGAAAGCATTGATTGCGTCATTCGAGTGGGTAATCTTGACGATAGCAGCCTTATCGCTCGCCCATTAAAAAAGATGCCAAAAAACCAAAAGGGGTCAAATCTTGACTTCAGATATCAAACAATCTCGAAGTTTTTCTAATTGCAATTCAACCTTCTTATCTTCAATCATTAATGCATTTAATCTACCGACAGTTTTTGATATCGCCGAATAGTGTTTAACATTAAAAACATCTGCTAATGCCTGCAAATTTAATCCCGTTAAATCTTGGCATAATTTTATAGCAAACCAGCGTGGTAAATTTTTCTCTTTTCGCCCCTTTTTAACCGTTATAATCTCATCAACTTCAACATTAAAGTGTTTAGCTAAGTAAGCTATAACATCATCTGCTGAGCGTTTTTTACTAACAAGCTTTCTTTCGCTATCTGATTTAACAATATAGTCTTTTATGTTTTCAATAAAGTCCTCACAACCCAAAACCGACAATAACTTTTTAGCACTATAAAAAGCGCTTATTTCTTTATTGTTTTCATATTCAACAAATTGCTTATAAGCAGCATATTTACGCTTTTTGCCTTGCAGCGAAAATATAAAGCCTCGGACTAGCCATTTAGGCGTCGCTCCCCTTTTAATGAAAGCTGGATAACTAGACCATTTATACTTAGCAAGCTCTTCTACCAACGGTATGTTCGTTTCAATTGGGTTACGATGAATATACCGACTAACATGCAATAAATAGTTATCAGCATCCACCAGCACCGCTTTGTAGCGCCCTCGAAACAGCGCACCATCGGTGTTATGTACTCTATTAAAGTATTGGGTGTAAAGGCCATTAATATGCTTCATGGCTCGGCCTAAATTTGCATCAGGGGTTTTGATTAGCAGGTGGTAATGATTGGTCATTAAACAATATGAATGCACTTCAATATTAAAGCGAATACTTGCTTGCTCAATGCAATGTAAAAAATACTTAAAGTCGTTATCACTTAAAAAGATATTTTCGCGCCCTCTCCCTCGATTCATTACATGATAAAACGCATTTTCATACTCTATTCGCAGCGGCCTAGACATAGTAATTCACTCAATGAATAGTAAACTATAAATCTAGACCTTTGATGTCTGAAGTCAAGATTTGACCCCTTTTATTTACTAAACGATGACTGAGGCGAAAGCCAAGGGCCTTAATTAATCATCAATGATGCTTAATTAAACTGCCTAAATTCATATGGGTGACTGGTGCATATTCACACCAATCGACGTCATTACTGGATGCATAGTCATATTTAAAGTGAGTTTAAAAAGTAACAACACTTGGTTTTTTGAATAAAAAGATCAAGAAAACACAGCTGCCTGCTTGACCGGAACTTTCTAATGGGTGACCCCTTTGAGTTTTAAGTGCCAAAAACTGCCGTTCGGTAACCGCCCAATTAAGGTGTGAGCCACGCTTAAATTGTTTGTTATGCCTTTTGCCTCTTAACTATGATTAAGTCTAGAATTTTTTTCTTCCAGTACTCCCAATAATACGAAGAATCCTCACTCCACTTTTTGTAAATGATTCGATATCGAATTGAATTACAAGTGAGTAGTTCAGCAATAAAATAGAACTGTAAACAAGCTGCCCTTTGAGATACCAAGTCTTGAACACTAGCTTCATGAATAAAACCATCATTTTCATTGCACTTTTTAACAAACACTTCACTTTTTTCCAGCGAGGTTTTTAGATGTTTCATCAAGTTAGCAAATGGAAGGTAAGGAATAAATTTAATCATGCCCATAGTAAATTTAATTCTATTGACTGGATCTAGTTCCATGATTATGACTGAACTAAGCTCTTCGCCTCGCAAACGAGTTTTTACCAAATGATTATAATACGAGACCACTTTTACTGCGTTTCGTTTTTCATAATACAAAGAAGTATATAAAATAATAAGAGGGGTCATCAATGTACAACAAAATAAAATCACACTCGATATAGTCACAATTATCGCCTTGGTTAAACGCCAACGGAGGCAACTCCGCGTTAAACGGCTAAATATAGTTGGTTACAATGTTGAACGGAGTGAAAATAACCAACTGTATTTTTTCCGATTTTTAAACGCCTTGTTAGGCGAATTACACTCCATTTATATTTATTAGATACTCTATGAACTGACTTTCCCACCCTTGCATTCTCATTGTCTTTGGATGAGGAGTTCGGTAACTTTTAAACGGTAAATTTGGGTGCGAAAGCTTGCAGAAATGTTTCGTAGGCAATCCGTGAATATCCTCCATCAGCAAACCGTCATAAATATTCTTTAATCTCCAGTCGTATTTATGATTCGTGTAGAACAGGCAAATATCTGGCTTAAGAATTTTAATTTCATCAACTAGGATTCTGTCAAACTGTGGCATTTCAAGCTCAACATCACCAACGGGAGAGCCTCCATTATGATCAAAGCGATTCAAATTTGACCAAGCACATGAATAAGGCTCAATGTTAAGTAGCCTCTCTACTTTTCTTGTCACGTTCCAAAATGGTGAACTAACATAGTTTTTACCTACATTAAATTCTTCATAGCATGAGATTTGCGCATTTATATCAGTATATTCTGATGCCCAACCATAGGTTTCCTGACCAATGATCAGTAACTTTGTTTCTTGACCGTAATATGCTTTTGGATTAATCAATAATGGACCATGAAGACATTCTTCACTAAATTTATCAGTAAAACACTGAAAATCATTTAATGATTTTTGGTAAAGATTTTTTAGTAACTCATTAGATGAAATCATTTTAGTCCTTACAATTTATATACTTATTAATTCTACCCGCGACACTAATGCGCCTAACGAGGCTGTAGAATAACTCCAACAGCCACATTCAATTAAAAAACGAGCTCCTGAAATTAACTCTAAGCGTGTTTAAAGCATTAGGTAATGCATTTGGAACCCATAAAACGGGCTGTTTTTCTTAAAAAAGAGTAATTCTACAGCCTCAACGCCAAAATCAGCGGCGAGTTTACGAGTCTGCTGCATTTTCTTGTTCAATGTATTTCATGTGGCGAGCCAATTCATGCTCAAGCTGCATTGTGCGGTGCTGCAGCTCTTCATACCTGCCTTTTGACTCTTCTAGTCTGCTTCTTACTGAATGATAATTCTCATTTATATCTGAATAGTGACGCATGAACGGCTCCATATCTATTTCACGATCATCCTCTGAATAGCTTTCTCTATATTTTCTCAACTCCATTCTTTCAGCGTCTAACATATGACGCTTCTCTTGCAGAGAAGACATTTCACTTTCATGTTTCATCATTTGATGACGAGTGTGCTCAAGTTCTTGCATCATATGATTAATCTTAGACTTTTGGCGGTTGAGTAGTTCATATTCTTGTTTTTTCCGAAACGCCATTCTATCTCGGCGCCTTACTTCACGAATCTCTTCAACAATCTCTGGGCTAACCTGCTCACCAAGATTTTCCCTAGCTAGCTCAAGGAAGCGATCAGCTTGATACATATGAAAGGTATTTTTAGCGTTATCCTTAAACTCCTTCACCAACTCAGGACGGGGGCCAACCGTCTTGCCTTTGAACTTTTCCCACCAATCTTCTTTCTTATCATCAGTAACAAGTACGATACCTTTATCAACTTCAATAGAGTGCTCTAAAACTTGCTTCCAAACTATCAAATCACCAAACTCGCGACACTTGTCAGAAAATACCTCAGAATCCTTGGATTTTGATCCATCTTTAAATCCTGGCGGAATCTTTTGTCTATAGCGTTCTTCGCCTTCAATTATCAACTTCTCTAATTTTTCTTTTTCAAAAGGCTCGCCGACCCTATTTTCAAATATTTTTGATAGTGAATCCTTTATCTCATCATTCGATATTCGCCTTGTATGAAATTCTTTGTTGCGTAACAATTCCTCGCATAAGCTATTAAACACAGAGTCAACTTTACGCATTGTCGGTGCGCTGACAAAAGGATGCTGCCTAGCATTGTCCAAGTCACTTTTAAGACTGTTAATAGATTTAATCGTCGAATCGTAGGATTGTTCTTGCTGACCTATTACCGGAGTTTTTCAAGTTAGTTGTCGCCTCAAGTTAAATTTTATGCCGCCCGCATTTCTTCTTTTTTCTCAGGATTCAAATTTACTTCGTTTATCATTGACCAATCTCGTGACTTTCCTGACCAA
>NZ_JACJDT010000090.1:0-4376 GCF_014163675.1 Pseudoalteromonas sp. SR44-5 | reverse complement strand
GCAAACTCGCAAACTCGCAAACTCGCAAACTCGCACTTTTTATCAGACATAAGCAAACTTGCACTTTTTATCAGACATAAGCAAACTCGCACTTTTAATAAGTAACCAGCAAACTCGTATCAAATATGCGGCTAATAATTAACCTGCTACTGCCTTTGTTGCGTATAACTTTAAAAAAAGTTCAATAATTATCGTAATAAGTGTAAATCCGTCAGTTAATTGATGAATTTTTTTGCTACAATTGTCTGGCAAGTAATGTGAGTGAGTTCAACAGCACCATGTGCAGTTTATCTGCTTCCTTTTAGTGAGGTTGATCTTGGTCAGTATATTGTTTTTGTAAAAGTCATATCATAGAAACGGCTCTATGCTCGAGCTAACTTAGTCAATTAGTTGATAAAGTCGGGATTATTCGAGCATGAGGCTGTTAATAACCTTGTTTTAATCAAGGGTTTTAATTATGATCGCTTCTATTTTAAAATTTCGAAAAATTAACCTGCTGTAACTGATGTTCTCAATATAGCAAGTGTTGAGAATCATAGTGGAGATAAGTGGATGAGCAATGCGCCTGTAGACAATGGCCGACGTCGCTTTTTAACCATAGCTACCTCTGTTGTAGGTGGTGTTGGTGCGGCTGGGGCTGCTGTTCCTTTTATTGCGTCTTGGAATCCAAGTGAGCGAGCTAAATCTGCGGGTGCGCCTGTAGAAGTAGATATCAGCAAACTTGAGCCGGGACAATTAATACGTGTCGAGTGGCGTGGTAAACCTGTATGGGTTGTATCACGAACCCCTAAAATGCTTGAGCAGATGAAAGAACACGAAGGTCAACTTCGTGATCCGCAATCGCAAGAGCCACAACAATTAGAATCATCAACCAATGATTTCCGTTCATTACGCCCTGAGATATTTCTCGCGGTAGGTATTTGTACGCATTTAGGGTGTTCACCTGGCTTTTTCCAAGGTAATTTTGGTGAAAAGGTTGAGGGAACAGATGATGGTTTCTACTGTCCATGTCACGGTTCTAAATTTGATATGGCTGGCCGTGTATTTAAATCGGTACCTGCCCCGTTAAACTTAGAAATACCACCTTACACATTTCTTGATGATACCACTATTTTAGTGGGCGAAGAAAAAGGGGTAGCCTAATGTTCGGTAAAATTATTGGTTGGATAGACGACCGTATCCCAATGACACGTGTTTGGAACATGCATATTGCACAGTATCCAGCACCGAAAAACTTTAACTTCTGGTATTTCTTTGGCTCATTGGCCATGTTAGTACTAGTAAACCAAATTCTTACCGGGATTTGGTTAACGATGAACTTTGTTCCGTCTTCTGAGGGCGCATTCGCTTCAGTAGAATACATCATGCGTGATGTAGAATACGGCTGGTTACTACGTTATTTGCACTCAACAGGTGCATCAGCGTTTTTCATCGTTGTATATATGCATATGTTCCGTGGCATGATCTACGGTTCTTACCAAAAACCACGTGAATTACTGTGGTTATTCGGTATGTTTATCTTCTTAGCGTTAATGGCTGAAGCATTCATGGGTTACTTATTACCATGGGGTCAAATGTCATTCTGGGGTGCACAGGTAATCATTTCACTATTCGGGGCTATTCCGGTTATTGGTGATGACTTAACACTTTGGATCCGTGGTGATTATGTAATATCAGGTGCAACGCTTAACCGCTTCTTTGCATTACATGTTATTGCTTTACCATTGGTTATCGTAATTTTAGTATTCTTACACATTGTGGCACTGCACGAAGTGGGTTCAAATAACCCTGACGGTGTTGAGATCAAGCGTAAGAAAGGCTCTGTTGCTGAAGAAGATAAGCCTAAATTTAAATTCCATGAGTATTACACTGACAAGAAAGATATTGTTGATGCGATTCCGTTCCATCCTTATTACACAGTAAAAGATATTGTGGGTGTGGTTGGTTTCTTAATCTTGTTTTGTTGGGTGGTGTTCTTTATGCCTGCGATGAATGGTTTCTTCCTTGAAGGACCAAACTTTGAAGCGGCAAACCCACTTAAAACACCTGAACATATTTTCCCAGTTTGGTACTTTACGCCATTCTATGCAATCTTACGTGCAATCCCAGATAAACTAATTGGTGTTGCTGCGATGGGTGCATCGATTGTAGTGCTGGCGTTATTACCTTGGCTTGACCGTGGCACAGTGAAATCGGTTCGTTACCGTTGTGGCTTCCATAAATGGAACATCGCAGGTTTTGTTGTTACTTTCGTGCTTCTTGGTTGGGTGGGTGCAACTCCACAAACTGATATGAAGACGATCATTTCACAAATCTGTACTGTGACTTACTTTATGTTCTTCGTACTGTTGTTTGTATACAGTAAGAATGAAAAAACTAAGCCATTGCCAGAGAGGTTAACGAAATGATGAAAAAGCTAATTATCGGTTTATTTGCTTTATCAATAAACGTATTGCCGGCAATGGCGGCAGGTCCATCGGTTCCATTAATGGAAGCCGGTAATGACCTAACTGATCAGCCTTCGTTGCAACGTGGTGCAAAGTTGTTCATGAACTACTGTCTTGGTTGTCACCAAATGCAGTATCAGCGTTATGAGCGTACTTTCCGTGATATCGGTATTCCAACAGCCGTTGGCCTTGAGCAGTTAATTTTTGACGGTTCAAAAGTTGGTAGCCATATCACTAACGCAATTACTAAAGATGATGCAGCAAAATGGTTTGGTGCGGCTCCGCCGGATCTAACTCTAATTGCACGTGTAAAATCTCCGGATTATATTTACACGTACTTAAAGTCATTTTATAAAGATGAATCTCGTCCGTTTGGAGTTAACAATATTGTTTTCCCATCGGTAGGTATGCCTCACGTTTTGCAAGAACTGCAAGGTTTACCAACGCCTATTACTGAAGAAGTCGAAGAACATGGTCACACTGTGACTAAAGTTATTGGTACTGAAACAGATGGGACTGGCGAAATGAGTGTAGACGAGTACGATCAAGCGGCTCGTGACTTAACTAACTTCCTTGAGTACGTGGGTGAACCTTCACGTCTTGAATCAGAAGCGTTAGGTATCAAGGTTATCGGATTCTTAGTTATCCTATTTATCTTGGCATTCATGTTGAAGAAAGAATACTGGAGAGATGTTCATTAATTTTGAACATATTTAAAGGTAATTTTGCAATAGGGGCTTAAGCCCCTTTTGCTGTTTTTGTTATTTAATGGAGGTAGGCATGGCCGTAGCTGCCAATAAGCGCCCTGTAATGACCCTTTTTTCTGGTGCTAACTGTATGTATAGCCATCAAGTACGCATTGTACTTGCTGAAAAAGGCGTAAGTGTAGATATTCATCTGGCCGAAAAGGACAACCTGCCAGAAGCACTTCATGAAATTAACCCTTACGGTACAGTGCCAACACTGATTGACCGTGAGCTTGGTTTATATCAGGCAAACATCATCATGGAATACCTTGATGAACGTTTTCCTCACCCTCCACTAATGCCTGTTTATCCGGTAATGCGTGGCCGCAGCCGTTTAATGATGCATCGCATCGACACAGATTGGTACAGCCTTGCTGCTAAAATTTATGCTAATGGCGCTGAATCAGCGCAAGCGCGTAAAGAACTAACAGAAGCTTTACTTGCTGTTTCAGCAATCTTTACTGAAGCTCCTTACTTTATGAGTGAAGAGTTTAGTTTAGTTGATTGTTACTTAGCACCATTACTATGGCGTTTACCAGAGCTTGGTATTGAGCTAACTGGTGCAGGTTCTAAAGAGATGAAAGAATATATGATCCGTTTATTTGAGCGTGAATCATTCCAAGCTTCTCTTACTGAAACTGAGCGCGAGATCCGTTTGTAATGACGCCTAATCGTCCTTATTTACTTCGTGCTTTCTTTGATTGGATTGTTGATAATCAGTGTACACCGCATTTAGTGGTTAATGCTGATTTTCCAGCCGTGCAAATACCAACACAGTTTGTTCAAGATGGACAAATTGTGTTGAATATTAGCCCATCAGCTGTCACACAATTCTCAATGGATAATCAGCAGTTAAGCTTTAGTGCCCGCTTTGGTGGTCAGCCAATGCAAGTATACGTGCCAATTGGTGCCGTGCTTGCTATCTATGCCCGCGAAAACGGTGAAGGCACTGTGTTTACTGCAGATGAGTTTTTAGAAGATGAAGACGAGTTTGCAGCTGAGTTAGAAAGTGTTGATATCGCAGATGAATTATTACCTGACGAGCCAGCTCCTTCTAAGCCTGAAAAGAAAAAAGGCTCACACTTACGTGTTATTAAGTAATATGTAATTGTTTGATAAAAACCGCTGATTAAGCGGTTTTTTTATGCCTGTATAAAAGTAGACTGAAGGTAAAAGGTAAAAG
>NZ_JACJDT010000008.1:0-166389 GCF_014163675.1 Pseudoalteromonas sp. SR44-5 | reverse complement strand
TTATCAACAGGGCATTGCGCCAAAACAACACCATTTTCGCACGCAAATGCACTGACCATATAAAGTGCATCGCGCCTATCTGACTGATTAAATGAACCTTTCAATCGCTTACCATCAATCGCAACTACATCGCCCTGAGTTAATTTAGAACAGTCTTTCATCCAAGAAGAAAAAGAATCTTGAAACTGCGTCATATCAATGCGACTCATCACACGAGCGATTGTGTCATGGCGAGGGATACCTTGCTAAAGAGGAACGTACTTCCTGAGCCAATCTAATCTATCATGGCCAAAATCTTCAATATCTTCCCAACCTTGGCACCCAGATATGACAGCGCTGACAGCTAAGAATATGATATCAAGTAGTTTATTGACAACTTTCCCCTGCTGGCGAGGGTCATCAATTGATTCGAAATATTTAAATAGTTGAATAGTTGAATCTCAGGCATGGGGGCTCCTTAAAAAGGAGTATAAGATCATACTTTTAAGTCAAGATAAAGTTCGTGATCTTACCCTGAGACCTGACCCCATTATTTTTTACTCTACTGAATATATGGAGGTAACTTCAACTTTATTATCTTTCAAATGAATATTAGCTTTCCACAATTGAGAATTTATATAAACTTTTATAGAGTATGCATTCTTTTCAAATAAGCCTGTTACTACTGGACTCATTGAAACAGCGCCAGGAATACTGGTGAATTTATTTAATTGACTGTCAAAAAACCAGTCAAACATATTCACCCTTTTTTTAATGGCGTTCTCTTTGTTATTTCTCAACTCTTCCATAAACCTCCAGATAACCCCATAATCTTCTATAGCAACGGTAGGCTCTAAACGGATGGCTCCATCAAAGTTACAACTTTGATTAGTCACAGCGACTTCCAATGTGGCAACATAGGGCTCAACTTTATATCCGCCAACCACGCCATAATGTTTTTTGTAGCAAATGCCATCAGTATTCGAAGGCTCTTCTACAAATATTGTATCACCACATTTAAAATGGAATTTGCCCCTTGCGCCATTTAATTTCTTCATTACCATTAGCTTATGCTGGTTATTTAGAACGCTTTCTCCACAGCTAACATGCAAATTACTAGTACTAACAACACTTGCAATAGCTAGAATCGTCGGACCTATCGCGACCACCATGATTTCTCCTCTGGTTTATAACTATCGGGGTCATATAACTATCGGGGTCAGATCTTGTTTTTTGCCACTAATTACATAAAGACAAAAAGAAAGACCTGACCCTATTCACTTTGTTACTAAAGGGTGACTCTATTTACTTTTCTGTTAGTTTAATCATCAGGCAAGGTAAGTAAATCATCAACTATTCCTAACTTACTAAGCAATGAAATGAATCTTGACTTTTTTTTATCTATCACATATTGCGCATCCATAACTACCGAAAAAACAACGTACTCAATGCCTTTTTCAAAATTCAATCTATCTCTTTTTATTAGCGTAGTGTAAGTTTTGACTTCAAGAGGTTTAAATATTACATCTCCTTCAAGTGGCGAAAACTCTACATTTTTAAACGATAATGGGTTGTCAAACGGGTTACTCGTTGCATACACGTCTTTTGCTCTATAAAACTTAAAAGCATGCTCAGTAAAATGAGTTTCATCGAAATAATTTGAAATTACTTTAATTTCAAATGCCGTATTATTTCTTAAAACAACACTCGTATTGCAATATACCAAATCGCAAATAGTATATACTACGGCTTCAATAGCTTTAGGTGGTTTTTCAATCGCATTTGAAAAGCATACCTGTGAATTAACTATTAAAAATAATAAAGTTAAAAATCTATATTTTGACATTATATTTCCTTGATGCACTATCGAAAAATTTGTGCCTTTCCTATTTTACTTTACGAGCACTTACTTCCCTCTAAAAAACTTTCCGAATATTTTATATATACAATCAGCAGTATAACTAAAAAGTGTAAGGAAGAAATAAAACAATAACGACAATGGTACTATTATTGTCAACAACCCCCAATCATTTGAACTATAAGAGATTTGGCAAATTGTCAATGCAACTATTGAAAACACACATAGTAAAGTAAATGCATTTTCTTTTACATCTTCAAAAAGAAAGCTCAAAGAAAAGAAATTGGATTTAGAACGAAAAATATAAAAAACACAAGTGGTTAACGCTATGGCTATCCCATAGTGGTGATTTAAACTAATCACCAATAAAAATTGAAATATAATAAAAATAAAAATTACTTTTTTAATCATTTTTATTCCTTATTGATTCTAAAACTATTTACAAAACGCGACATAACTAGAGTATGTTTTCTTTGTTCCTTGCATATACATTACCCCATATCCAACTTCGTAAGAAGCTCCGAGTGCATCTATAGAAAATGAATCTAGACGATGCTCAATTGCATACGCAGCTCCGTGTACCTTTGCGCTGTACTTCTTAAACCCTCTCAAAAATGCAGCTCCTATTGTTTCAATTTCCGAAGTAGACCAACCTCGGATACCATCAATATCATAAAAAACTGTGCAATTACTATTTAAAGTCGTATTAAATTAAAGAGTTATGGTTTATTTATAGTTAAATCAGATACAGGAACAATCAGACTAAAAGATGATTAAATGAATGAAATATGAATATACGCTCAAATTAAATGACTACTTAAACGTAACTTTGCCGCCGATCATTTTATACGCGGGTGCGCCTCGGATAATTGCTTCTCGAGCAAAAGGGCGTGAGCAGTTGGGGCATACGCAAGGAATAGTGGTGAAATCTTGACTGATCCGTTCGATAAAACATTTAACCAATGCCCCTTTGCCGCCTTTACGATATTTGAATAGGGGAGCTTTACATTGACTACAAAAAATATCGACCGTTTTAGTAGGGCCTTTTTTATTCGGTTTTGCCATTATTTTGTTACTTTTACTACAAACACGCGAATAGATTAACAGCTTATGGCCAAAGTCCAAAGATTAAGCCCATTAAAGTAAACTGTAAAATATGGTAACCGCTATTGATTAAAAACAGCTTTAGTGGTCGTTGTTCATAAATATAGCTCATTCCTAAGGCACTGCTTACCCAACATAGTCCAACCGCAAAGCCAACGCCTACCGCAACCCCTAAATGTGGATGTGGTCCTAAAAACAGTGATAAGCCAAAAGCGATAAATAAAGATAAAACAAAACCGCCACCAAATACCCATTTTGGATTTGTTGCTTTTAAATCCAGCTCCGTTAATCCACAGCCTTCTAACCAGGCTCGTTGAAACAACCAAGGTGAATACCAAACGCCTCCTAACATAAAAGAAGACATGGCAGCTAATAATACGGCTACAAAATCCAGTTGTGATAAATCCATAATGACTACTTATGCTGATTGCAAAAAATACAATGATATTTTTACTGTAGTTAATGAACGCCATTGCAGCAACTATCTAAACTGCAAAACTATCTATGATGCGTGGCTGGTGCCCAAATATAAATGCACTAAAGTAACCTGAGCTTCATTTCAAGTGACTACAGGCGACTGTATTACTTAGTTGACCGGGTAAAACTTATTACCTAAAAGGCAACAATAAACTTACTGAGCATTACTAAACCGGAAACCGTGATCCGAAATAACGCTCACTATTGCGCTAGGATTTACTGCTGAACTGGTTTTTTTTGTAGCTTACGCTGTAAAGTCCGCCGATGCATATTAAGTTGCCGAGCAGTTGCTGAAATATTGCCTTGATTGGTATGCAGCACTTGCTGAATATGTTCCCACTCAAGACGCTCTGGCGACATAGTTACAATATCATCTGCAATTAACTCAGTAGTTGGCTCGCATGTGCCTGTTAAGGCTCGTAATAACGTGAGCATATCAACGGGCTTTGTTAAATAATCATTTGCACCTAGGCGCATAGCCTCTACCGCTGTGGCAATACTGGCATAGCCTGTTAATAATACAATATGTGCGTCTGTTAGTAAGGCTCTCAGTGGTGCGATAAGAGCTAAACCGTTATCGTCAGCTAATTTCATATCTAACAGAATATGTGTCGGTGCGAAGTTTTTAGCTACACCGATAGCCTCGGCTTTATTATGTGCCAGCTGACATGCGAAACCGTGTTTGGTTAAGCGCCGCGCTAACGTATTGGCAAGATTAATATCATCTTCAATAATTAATAGCTTCATACAGGCTCAACTTGTGGCTCATCAATGGTTAATTGTACTTTGGCAACCGCGCCACCTTGTGGGTGATTAAATAATGTTAAAGAGCCTTGTAAACGCTCAAATGTTACATTTGAAAGCATAACTGCTAGCCCCATCCCCGTTTCACTAGGCATTAACTGACCCCCTAACTCTGCCAATTGTGCTGCGCTAAATCCTTTACCAAAATCACGTATAACTAAACTCACTGTTTTAGGGTTATCTGGAGTCTGTTGCCAGTTCAATTCCAGTGTTTGTTGCTGTGCCTGTTGATTGGCAAAAGCAGCATTTTGCAACAAGTTTAATATCGCTGGCAGTAACATAGCATCATTAGTAACCGAGCTAGCAGGCGCTGCATTTAGCCAATTAAGCTGTTGATCGGGATACTGTAATAGCATTGTATCGCTAATTTGTTGAGCTAATGCGTTTAACGATACAGTCGCTGCAACCGTTTGTGTGCGTAGTTCAGATGACAGGGTACGAAACTGTTTTAACTGCTGTGCGCATTGCAACAAGGGCTGCTGCATGTCTTTCACAATCTCATTATCGGGCTGCTCTTCAAGAAGCTCTTCATACAATAATTGTAAATTGGCGATTGGGCTGGCTAATTGATGAGTAATTTGTGCCGCAGCACCATCAAGCGTGACTAACTGCTCTGCTCGTAATTGTTTTTCTCGCACAGTTGCAATTGTGCGCTCTCGCGAATGCAGTGCACGGTTCATAGTGCCGATAACGAATGCTATAACGCTAGCACTGATCACAAAGTTAACCCACATACCCACAAAGTGACTGGTCATTTGCATATGATGCATGCTGTGCTGAGGCATTTTAAATAGCAGCACGCTATAGGCGGTGATCGCTAATACAGCAATATAAGCTAAGCCGCGAGCACTGACACTCACCGCAGCAATCATTATTGGTAACAACAGTAACGACACAAATGCATTGGTCGCACCACCACTCAAAGACAGCAATACCGATAAAAAAAGCACATCGGCCGTAAGCTGCATTAACATCCCAAGTTCTTTCGCTTTACTGACATTACGATAAGCAATCACGCTTAAAATTTGGAATACGGCTTCAAGGGAGATCACTACCAGTAGAGGCAATAAAGGGATTTGGTGCTCAAGTAAAAAATAGACTGCTACAACGGCCAATAGTTGAATTGCAATTGCACCACTGCGTAACATCAGTAAACGGCTAATCGCAGGATCAGTGCGCATTAAAAACGCCATACATAATTACCTAACAAAAAAATACCTAATAAAAAATGCCTAATTAAAGAAGGTTAACCTAATCATCATCCATAGAGATACTAAACACAGCACACGGCGTTCCTTGATGAAACACCATTTTCCACTGGCCTTCGGTTAATCGCCACAGCGACATCCGTAACGAATAGTTAAACTCAGCGCGCGCAGAGCGCCGATATGCCGCTTGATAACTTAGTTGGGCAATATCATCACTAAGCATTCGGCCTTTAAAATGCTGATTGTAAAACTGCGGCACGACTTCGGTAGGTAACCGCGTTAATACTTGATATTTATTAAATACAGTACCATTAGCGGCAATTTCAATAAAATCATCATCGAGCAAAGCATCCAATGCCTGCTCAGATTGACGGATCTCAGGATCTAATAACTGGCGCTCAGCGTCAATCAAATGATTAAACAATGATGCCTTGATTTTGCTGCCCATACTGTATCCTACAATTGGTGTTTATATATTTGCCCTGCTTTCATCACAAATTGTACATTTTGCAATGTCGTTATATCATCAAGAGGAGAGCCATTAACGCTGATGATATCTGCTTGTTTACCAACACTCAACTGCCCTAGTCGGTCTTGTTGGCCGAGTAGCTTGGCAGCATCAATTGTTGCTGACATAATAGCCTGCTTTTCAGTCATGCCATATTTAACTAACCATAAAAACTCATCAGCATTATTACCATGGCGTGATACGCCAGAATCTGTACCAAAAGCAATATTAACATTGTTTTTTAATGCCAGCTTAAATGAAGCTGCAACATTTGGTACAACGGTGCGTACTTTATCAGCAATAGCTGTTGGCATATTTGGGTTACTGAGAACTTCTTGACTGACCGTTTGGCCTGCCAATAACGTGGGCACTAAATAAGCGTTGTATTGCTTAAATAACTTTACAGTCTCTTTGTCTAGGTAAGAGCCATGTTCAATTGAATCAACACCTGCACGTAATGCCGCTTTGATCCCTGATGTACCATGAGCATGGGCTGTTACGCTGCGCCCTAAGTTATGTGCAGTATCAACAATCGCCATCAACTCTTGATCTGTGAACTGCTGATTGACACCCGCTGCGGTATTACTTAACACCCCACCCGTTGCGGTAATTTTAATTACATCAGCACCTGATTTAATTACTTCACGAACCGCGCGGCGACAATCATCAGCACCATCACACACCCCTAACCCCCCACTTATCACATCACTAATATCTTTACGGTAACCGTGCAGATCAGCATGCCCGCCTGTTGGGGTAATTGTATCTCCGGCAGCAAAAATACGTGGCCCTTGAATATCTCCACGCTCAACGGCACGCTGTAGTGGAAAGATCACTTTATAACTGCTACCTAAATCACGTACCGAGGTAAAACCGGCATCAAGACTACGCTGTAAATATTTAATTGAGCGCAGCGCATAATCAGCCTCATATTCTGTTAGCCAGCGATGTGGATTAGCACTTGCGTCACGCTCAAATGTAACATGTACGTGCATATCAATTAATCCAGGCATAACAAATTGATTTTTTAAATCAATGATCTTTGCATCGGGCAATGCTAGATCGGTAACACTCACATAGCCTTTTTCGATGCGCGTGATGATAGCGTCTTCTATAACAATAGTGCGTTGCTTTTCTAGTGTTTGTTCAGCACCTGCTAACACTGATCCTGCGTAAATAACCTGAGTTTGTGTTGCAAAACTCGCCGCAGAATATACCGTCGTACCCAATGCAGCCAAGATAGTAATTAATTTTTGTTTCATGTTTACCTCATTTTTCTACTACCATTAGCCTAAATTACGTTTAATTACCACTATTTACGACGTAAGCTAAGTTATAAACTAGTCTTAGAACTGGATTTTTGGTATAAATCAAACATAGATAACACATGTCTGACCACTTAAAGAGAGCACACTATGACCTACGCACACATAACGGGTTGGGGTAAATGTATCCCACCAGCGCGTATTAGCAACGATGAAATTAGCCAATTAGTTGATACCAATGATGAATGGATCACATCCCGCACTGGTATAAAAGCCCGTAGAGTAAGCCACGTTAGTACTGCAGAGCTTGCCACTGTAGCAGCTAAACATGCAATAGCCTGTGCTGGCATTAATGCTAAAGACATCGACTTAGTGTTATTAGCAACATGTACGCCCTCTACTATGGTGGCAAACACAGCTTCGTTAGTACAAAAAAACATTGGTGCAGTTGGCGCTGCCGCTATGGACACCAATGCAGCTTGCTCTGGTTTTTTATATGCAATACAAGCAGCGACTGCACAAATTCAAGCCGGTATGATCAAAAAAGCTGTAGTAATTGCTGCTGAACGTATGACCTGGTATGTAAACTGGGATCGCCGTGACAGTGCGGTGTTATTTGGTGATGGCGCCGGTGCCGTAGTACTTGAAGCAGCAGACACGCCAGCGGGTTTACTCGCGACAAAAACAGGCTGTGATAGCGAAGACCGTGATATCTTGCATATCACTAACTTTGGTAGTGACTTAAATAAATATGTGCCTATTGGGCCATCTGATTTATTATTTGAAGGTCGCGAAATCTTTAAACGCGCAGTAAAGGGCATGAGTGAAGCCTGTGACGATGTGCTCACACAAGCAAATTTGAGCCTTGATGATATCGATGTACTTGTGCCACACCAAGCAAATTTACGTATCATTCAAGCCATTCAACATCGCTTAAAAGTGCCAGATGAAAAAGTAATGGTTAACATTGGCGAATACGGCAATACATCGGCAGCAACTATTGCAATCGCATTATGTGAAGCTGTTGAGCAAGGATTAATTAAACCACATGCTAATATCATGTCTGCAGCATTTGGTGCCGGATTAACTTGGGCTGCTAGTTACATAAAATGGGGCGAACGCGTCACACCAATCAGCGTTAGCGATGCAGCACTACCACCGTGTGATAAAACCGGTTTAGAGTTAGTGGCCCCCGCTGTAGCAGCTTGCAAAGGCAGTGATCAATAACATACTCAATATGGCGCAGCTATACTGCGCCATTTACCACAGATAGCTAAAAATGATGCAATTGCTAGGAATTCACCACGCTGCTATTATATGCAGCGATTACACCCGCTCAAAACATTTTTATCATCAGATCTTACAGCTGCCGATAATTGCAGAGCATTTTCGCCAACATCGCCATTCATACAAATTAGATTTAGCCTTGCCTGATGGTAGCCAAATAGAGCTATTTTCATTTGATAATGCACCAAAGCGACCTAGTTACCCAGAAGCACAAGGTTTACGACATTTAGCATTTAAAGTGGCCAATATTGAGCAAAGTAAAGTGTATTTGCAAAGCCAAGGTGTGGCAGTAGAAGAGATTCGAACTGATGAATACACAGGTAAACAATTTACCTTTTTTGCAGATCCTGATGGGTTACCGCTTGAGCTTTATGAGGCATAACCTCACAAAGCTCAATAAATTTATTTAAAACGACTTTGTAAGTAGTTAAATACGGCACGAATACCGAGTGCTTCACCACCGACTGGACGACCTGGTAATGAGCGGATATTCCATGCCATTACATCAAAATGTACCCATGGTGTGGTTGGCTCTACAAATTCTTTTAAATAAAGTGCAGCAGTAATTGCGCCGCCGAATGGGGTACTTGCACAGTTAGCCATATCAGCAACATCACTTTTTAATAAACTTTTATATTGCTCAAAAAGCGGTAATTGCCAAACGGGATCGCTTACTGCAATACCGGCGTCAATAATGCCATTGGCAACATCACGCTCAGTTGAGAAAAACCCTGGTAACTCAGTGCCTAACGCAATACGACAAGCACCGGTTAAGGTTGCAAAATCAATGATCAACTCAGGATTGTCATTTTGTGCTTCCGTGAGTGCATCACATAACACTAAACGCCCCTCTGCGTCGGTGTTATCGATTTCGACCATAATGCCTTTACGTGTTTTAATTACATCGCCAGGGCGAAATGCATTGCGCGATACCGCATTCTCAACAGCGGGTACCAACACGCGTAAACGAATTGGTAAATTTGCCGCCATAATTAACTGCGCTAAACCAATTACATGAGCTGCGCCGCCCATGTCTTTTTTCATATTGCGCATACCTGAGCTTGGTTTAAGATCTAAACCACCAGAGTCAAAACAAACACCTTTACCGACTAAGGTGATCAAAGGAGCGTCTGCAGCGCCCCAGTGTAAATCAAGTAAACGCGGTTTATTTTCACTGGCGCGGCCTACCATGTGGATAGTTGGATAGTTTTGTTCTAATAATTCATCCCCTATCCATTCATTGAATTGACCATTGTAAGTGTGTGCTAAATCAGCCATCACTTGTGATAAGTGCTGTGGCATCATGTCTGCGGCAGGCGTATTAACTAGATCTCTAACTAAGTTAATCGCATTTGCTTGGCGTGTAATACGCGCAAACAATGCTTCATCGGCTATTGCTAATTGTGCTTTTACAGCACCTTTGGCTTTATATTCGCTAAATTCATAACCACCAAGTATAAAACCCAGAGCAATCTGTTCTAATTGTTGTTCACACTCTTGAACTTGGTAAATTCCTGCTGGCAGTTTGCTGGCTAATTCACCCGCGAGCCAAAAGTCATCAACGCTATTAACTAAACAATACACCTGACTTAGCGCTCCACTTTGTGGATTGACCACCAAGGCTAAACCTTGTTTTGCAAAATCACAGCTATTTAGCCAGTTTTGTAAAAAAATTGGCTGCTGTGCTTGCCATGTAGCTAAGTCATTTTTAACAATAAAAGATAAAGGAATACCCGTAGAACTATGACGAATTAATGTACTCATTAAATGACTCGTTTAAAATTATATGATGATCAAGCATATCAATAACTCAGCATAAAAGGTATAGCACAAAGACTATCCTTTAAACTGCATGGCATTATTTTTTTACAGGTGGTTTTACGTCTGATTTTGCCGTTTTTTCAGCGTGGTGGTGTTGCTGCTCTTCATCAGCGATCTGCTGGTCAATATCTTTAAGTGATTTATTGATGTTAAATGAACTTGGCAGTACATCAACCCCAACCCATTGACCCAACTTAACAACCAGTGGAATAGTCACAGGTGCAAAAGGTAAAACAGCAAAAACACCTAAACCCAATCCTTTGAGAATATCAACAAACTGGGCATTCGCTTTTTGCAGATCCTCTTTACTCACATCTCCTTGGGTGTAGCGACGATAAATTGTGAGCATTTCTTTGGTTTCTTGCTTTTCCTGCGCCAGTGCAATTTTAAGTGCTACCATAGCGCGCTTGAAACGCAACTGTTGGCGTTTTGTAGTAATTTTTGCCACTCGAATTGGGGCACGATGAATAACTTTATATAGTCGCATAACGCTATTCTCACATAGCCTTAACACTTCACAAAGCATAATTTAATACAATCACCGATTAACAGATCCAGATTATTTCTCAGCTAGTAAAAAAGCCATGATTAAGTATAATCACTGGCCAATAAACGGCCCATATTATTAAACCTATAAGTAATGAATAAAATACCGCAAAACACAGCCGATATAGCAAACCGAGTTGATGACACAAAACCAACCAGACCGGCTGCTGATCAGTGCTGCGGTGGTGGCAGTTGTTGCCCATGTGTTTGGGATGAATACCGAGAAGCGTTAAAAGCTTGGCGACAACAAAATCCTGAACAAACTGATAACCTATAATTACCATTGAACTTTACTGAACAGTTTCCAGTCTAAAAACTTCTATTTACAAAATTATTATTTTTTTTCTGATTTATTTTACAATAAAAATTACATTAAATGCTTAATTTCTAATCCCCGCCTTAAAAATATCATTATTTTTCATGTAGGTAAGTAAATCTCGAATTTCCTCTATAGAAAACATAAAAAAAACCAAACTATTTAACACCTTGCACAATTATTTAACAAGTTGTATAACTTTAATAGACTATTTGGCTTTTTAAAAATCATATAGTTACGAAATTACAATAATTCTAACTGGGGAAATTAGAATGAAATTTAAAAATAATTTATTAAATCATGCCGTTAAACTTGCATTAACGACAACTACCGCAGGCTTATTTATTTCAGGAACTGCCTTAGCTGCAGATGAGCAAGCTGAAGTCACTAAAGTAAATAAAAATGTAGAAAAAATTGCCGTAGTGGGAACTCGCTCTGCACCGCGTTCTATTGGTGATTCACCAGTACCTATCGATATCATCGGTGGTGAAGAACTTGGTAAATCAGGTAATACGGATATGCTCGAGCTATTAAAAGGCGCAATTCCATCATTAAACGTGCATTCAATGCCTATTAGTGATGCGGCATCTTTAGTTCGCCCTGCGAACTTACGTGGCCTACCTTCTGACAGTACATTGATATTACTCAATGGTAAACGTCGTCATCGTGCCTCTGTTATTGCCTTTTTAGGTGGCGGCATAAATGATGGTGCGCAAGGCGCAGACATTTCAGTTATTCCAAGTATCGCCCTAAAACAAGTTGAAGTACTTAGAGATGGCGCAGCCGCTCAGTACGGCTCAGATGCGATTGCAGGGGTTATCAACTTTGTACTAAAAGATGCCTCAGAAGGCGGCAGTTTCGAAGTACGCCAAGGTCAGTACTATGAAGGCGACGGTGATACAACACAGATTTCCGGTAACATTGGTCTACCATTTACCGACAATGGCTTCGCAAATTTAAGTTTCCAATACAAAACGGCTGACGCTACTAGCCGCTCTGTACAACGTGCCGATGCTACGGCCCTTATCGCAGCTGGTGTTCCTGACATTGCTCCGATCACACAGGTATGGGGCGCACCAGAAGTTGATGACGATATCTCTATTTTTGGTAATGTCGGCCTTGAGCTGACTAAAAACTCCGAATTTTATATGTTTGGTAACTATTCAGAGCGTGATGTACGCGGTGGTTTTTATTATCGTAATCCAACAACTCGTCCTGGTGTTTATGGCGGAACAATTCGTGATGTTAATGGTACAAATATGCGTCGCCCTGGTGATGATAATCCAGCGGGTCAAAAACTGTGGGATGATGCAACTCCAACAGTGTTAGTCGCTTCACTGGATGGATATGATCAGCAAATAAACTGTCCTCTTGTCGAACTGCAAGCCAATGGCGCACCAGATCAAGCTGCTATAGATTCTCTAAGTGCTGCAAATTGCTTTGCCTTTAACCAAACATTGCCTGGTGGTTTTACACCTAACTTTGGTGGCAACATCACAGATACTTCGCTTACGATAGGTACTAAAGGCGAGTTCACTGGTGGTATGTTAGAAGGTGCGTACTACGATTTAAGCGGTACGGTCGGCTTTAATGAATCTCGTTACTTTATTTACGATACTGTTAATGCATCATTAGGCCCTGATAGTCCGCGTGATTTTAGCCCAGGTAAATACTCACAATTAGAGAAAAACTTTAATTTTGATTTATCAAAAGGCTTTGATTTTGATCTAGCATACGATGTGAACATAGCCGGTGGCCTTGAATGGCACGAGGAAACATTTACAGTTACCTCTGGCGATGTAGCATCATTTACAGCAGGCCCACTAACGGATCAAGGTTTTGGTATCGGTTCAAATGGTTTCCCTGGCTTTAAACCATCTGACGCTGGTGAATATACTCGTCGCAACTACGCCGCTTATGTCGATATTGAAGCCCCATTTACCGAAGAGTTTTTAATGGGTCTAGCGCTGCGTTATGAAGATTATGATACCTTTGGCTCTACGGTTAATTATAAATTAATGGCTCAATATCACTTAACCGATGATTTAAACGTGCGTGGTTCAATCAGCTCCGGCTTTCGCGCACCGACTGTTGGTCAAGCCAATGTCAGTAACGTGCAAACAAACCTAAGCAGTGGCGTATTGGTCGACTCTGCTTTACTACCACCGACCAATCCAATTGCGGTACAGTTAGGCGGTACAGAGCTTGAGCCTGAAGAGTCGCAAAGTTATACCTTTGGCGCGGTATACACCATCGGTGAAGTATTCCTAACTATTGATTATTATAATATTCAAGTTGATGACCGTATTAGTCAATCTGAAAAAATCGAGCTGAGCCAAGCTGATAAAGATACGCTTGAAGCCGCTGGTGTGCCAAACGTGCAAAGCTTAGCGCAAGTAAGCTTCTTTACTAATGACTTTGACACCACCACTCAAGGTATAGACTTTGTAGCAAACTATGCCACAGATTTACTCGGCGGTAGCTCAACATTTAGTTTAGCCTACAACTGGAATGAAACTGAGGTTACCCGTTCAACTGATATTACTGGGCCGTTTAAAGTAAGCCGTTTAGAGAACGACTTACCAAACCACCGTGGTACGCTTAGTTGGTCACAACAATGGGAAAGTTTCTCAATGTTTACTCGTGCAAATTATTTTGGTGAATACCAGGGTGTGCATGTAGATTATGACGAAACAGCAAAAACGGCAGATGCAGCAATTACGCTCGACGCTGAAGTAACTTACTTTTTGAATGATTCGATTAGTTTCTCAGTCGGCGCACAAAACCTGCTCGACCAAGAAGCAGAGAAACTTGATTTTACCGTGGCACCTAATAATAACTGGGGTGGTAAATACTATGAAACTTCGCCATATGGTATTAACGGTGGTTTCTATTATGTCAAAGCAACGTATACTTTTTAAACGTAGCTAAGCATTGAAAAGATAGGCGAAATGCTCAAGACATTTCGCCTTTTTCGTGCTATACCCAAATAATAAATCTAGTAACTAAAAAATAAAAAAAGTGATGCATGTTGCTAAAAAAAGCTAACCAACTACTTGCCGAAAACAAACTCCAAGAAGCGGAGTTTCACTATAAAACCTTGCTTGAAAGTGATCCCCAAAATGGCGAAGCGCTATTTGGTTTGGGCCGTATTGCCCTGCGCTTAGAGCGCTTTGATGCTGCAGTTTATTTATTACAAAGAAGCTGTGAACGTCTGCCTAATATGTTGGAGCCACTGCACGCGTTAGCGGATGCATTTAATGGCGTTAATTCGCCAAATGATGCATTAACCGTACTGGAGTACGCAAAAAGCATTGCTAGTCATAACCCAGAGCCACACTATTATCTCGCACAACATTATTTAACCCATGGCGAATTAGATAAAGCACACACCACCTTTGCACAAGCACTAAGTATTGGTTTATATCCTGTCACTGCTTATATTTTATTTGAACTGGTACAACTTGGCCGCTTTGATCAACAGCATAACTACATCAGTAACTTGCATCATTTACTCACACAAACCAATAATTTACGTTTAAAAATGGTTTGTTATTACGCCTTGGCAAAAAGTTATGATCAACTCAATGATATAGAACAAGCTGTAAATTATTATAAACTAGCCAATAAATTGCAGCTGCAATTGAGTAGCTTCAACACTGAACAATTAACGCCGTTTTATCAAAGTATTATGCGTTATAATCCAAAAAGTTTATTTGCCACTATCAAGCCTGGATTTACTGGTACTGTTACGCCCGTTTTTATTATTGGCATGCCACGCAGTGGCTCAACATTATTAGAACAAATGTTAGCTTCACATAGTGAATTTGCAAGCCTTGGGGAAGATCGCTGTATTAGCTCGCAAATTGTTGCATTCATAGAGCAACAAACCAAGTTGCCCTACCCTGAATGTATTAGCGCACTAACACCGCAACTGATTGAGCAAGCGCGGGCTCTTTATACCGCACGGTTAAAACAAGCTAAACCTATTCGCGCGTTTATGATCAACAAATTGCCCGCGAATTATCAATCGTTAGGGCTTATCTATTTATTGTTTCCAAATGCTAAGTTTATTAACTTGCAGCGCGATTTTAATGCCACAGCTTGGTCCGTTTATAGTAATTACTTTGCAGAAAATGAACCTTATTTTTGCTCATTACCTGAATTTAAACGTTACTATGATTTATACCAAGGTTTGATGACGCATTGGCAACAAGCAATACCTTCGGCTATCTTAGATGTTCATTATGAGCAACTGATCAGCGAGCCGCGCGATACGTTAAAAAGCGTATTTACATTTTTAGGTACCGCATTTGAAGCACAATGTTTAGACTTTTATAAATCAAAAAAACCAGTTACCACGCTTAGCAAAGCCGCAGTACGAAAACCGCTACATAACCGTGCAATAGAACACTGGAAACGTTTTGAAACGCCACTCAGGGCGTTGCTGAATGACGCTCAAACCACGTCACTAGATCCTTAAATTGATCTGCTTTAGCACTGGCGTGCGTTAACATATTAATATGATCGTAATCATATTGATGGCCGTGTTTTTTCCCGTACATTTGCAGGTGTTGAATACCAGTACCTGACTCGGCAATAAATTTTTCAATATCAATTTGTTGTGCAAGCGCTTTGTCTTTCACCCCCCCTATGTGTAAGGTCGGTGGCAAACTTAAGCCAGCCACAGCTTGAGCGTAATCAAACCCGTCGTCGCTATCTAACCATGGTTTACGTTTAGCCCATTGCATACTTTGATAATGCGACTTTTTAGTTTCATCATCACTGCCCCACTTGAGTCTTTTGGCGGGTAAATAACCATGTTTTTTAGCCAGTATTGGCGCTAAAAAATACCAAATCAAATTTCCTTGAAGGTATTTTTGTGGATGATGATTATAAAGCGAGCGTTTAGTACCAAAGTAAGCACATGCTTTTACATCATTGATATACTGTGGGAAACGCGCAAACACACTGTTCATTAATACACCACCCCAGGAATGGGCTACCCAATACGCTGGTGGTCTACCTTCACGCTCGGTAATTTTAGCAATAAAAGCGGGAATATCTTCAATAATAGCTTCGGTTTGGCCATAGTGAGCATGCTTTGAGATAGCCGGTTTGCTGCCACCACGACCTCGTAGATCAGCCACATAACACACATATCCTTGCTCAGCTAAAAAAGGTGCTAAACCCTTATTTGAATGCGTATAAAATATTTTACCGTTTTCAACAGCACCATGCATAAACAACACAGCTGGCCCAGCGGCTTTGCTGTTATCTGCTATGCGGCGCAAATGTAATGTTTGTAGCTCAGTTAGTTTAATAAATACTGATTCTTGTACGATCGCCATTTCAGTTCCTTGTTGTCATTGTTATGAACCGCAACTCATCCTACCAGTAATTTAAACAAGATCACACGTCAATGTGTTTCTCTGGTAAAATAACTTTTTTGTTTGTTAAGCTAATTATTTGTTATGAAATCAACACCATTAAAATCAAAACTACACCCTCGAAATCGCCATAACGAAGGCTATGATTTAGACTACCTAAGTATTCAAGTGCCCACTTTAAAACCATATATCGTGCTTACTCCCAATGGTACTAAAAGTATTGATTTTAGTGATAACAAAGCAGTAAAAACGCTTAATCAAGCACTTTTGCAAGCGTACTATAACGTTGATTTTTGGGATATACCTGAACACAACCTTTGCCCACCGATTCCAGGACGCGTTGATTACATTCACTACTTGGCCGATTTACTAGCAAACGATAATCAAGGCGTTATACCTCAAGGCAGACAAGTTAAAGTGCTGGATATAGGTACTGGTGCGAACATAATTTACCCGTTACTAGCAAGTCATGAATATAACTGGAGCGTCACAGGCTCAGATATAGATCCGAGCGCTGTAAAATTAGCCAAACAAATTGTACAATTTAATAATCGCAAAATTACCGTCAAGCTACAAAAGCAGTCGCAACATATTTTTCAGGGGGTAATAAATGCAAAAGAGCTTTTTCATATTACATTGTGTAACCCTCCTTTTCATGCCAGTGAACAACAAGCGGCTCAAAGTAGCGAGCGGAAATGGAAAAACTTAGGCAAAGCCCCTAAATCGGCTTTAAATTTTGGCGGGCAACATAATGAGCTTTGGTGTGAAGGTGGCGAAGCGCAATTCATTTGTACCATGATCGATGAAAGTGCCCTATTTGCTGAGCAGTGTATGTGGTTTACCTCTTTAGTTTCAAAAAAAGAAAACTTAGCCACGTTACAAGCACAATTAAAAACACACCCTGTGGCTGAAGTTAAAATCATTGAAATGGCGCAAGGGCAAAAAGTGAGTCGCTTTATTGCGTGGAGTTATTTTGATCAACAAACTCGCCAAGAGATCAGCCAGCAATTTACACAACCGGAGATATCATGATTGATTTTCGTTCTGATACTGTCACTAAGCCCTGCGCTAAAATGCGCGAAATTATGTTCAACGCCCCTTTAGGTGATGATGTATATGGTGATGATCCCAGTATTAATAAATTAGAAAGCGTTGCAGCACAGCGTCATGGCTTTGCCAGTGCATTGTTTTGTAGCTCCGGCACCCAAGCAAACTTATTAGCGTTAATGGCTCATTGCGAACGTGGTGATGAATATATTTGTGGGCAAAATGCACACAATTATAAATTTGAAGGCGGTGGCGCGGCAGTGCTTGGATCAATCCAACCGCAACCTATCGAGAATGAAAATGATGGCAGCCTCTGCTTTGACAAAATACGCGCCGCTATCAAACCCAAAGACTTTCACTTTGCTAATACCCGCTTACTCAGTTTAGAAAACACCATTGGCGGTAAAGTGCTGCCATTAAGTTATTTAGCCCAAGCGCGTGAGTTCACTCACAGCCATCAATTAGCACTGCATTTGGATGGTGCTCGCGTTTATAACGCTGCGGTTGCGCTTAGGGTAGATATTACCGAGATAACTAAACACTTTGACTCCGTGTCTATTTGCTTATCAAAAGGCTTAGGCGCACCAGTAGGCTCATTACTACTTGGCTCTGTTGAGCTGATCAATAAAGCAAGGCGTTGGCGTAAAGTACTTGGCGGCGCTATGCGCCAAGCTGGTATGCTGGCAGCCGCTGGCCACTATGCACTTGAGCACAATGTTAGCCGTTTAGCCGACGATCACAGCAATGCGCGTTACTTAGCGCAGCAGCTCAGTGCCATTGAAGGCTTTAACGTTGACTTGTCGCGCGATACAACCAATATGGTCTATGCAAATGTTGCTGATAGTGTTGATATTAATGCCATTGCACAGCAACTAAAAGCACAAGGGATAGTATTCAGCCCAAGCAAAACTTTGCGTTTAGTAACTCATTTACAGATCACTCGAGCCGATATTGATCAATTTATAGCAGCGTTAACTTCGGCGCTGCATGTTTAACGCAGCTTTATAGTGTTTGCGGCACACCGACACATAACGGTCGTTGCCGCCAATTTCCACTTGATTACCATCGGCAATCGCTTTGCCTTGCTCATCCGTACGCAATACATGGTTCGCTTTGCGACCGCAATGACACACCGTTTTAAGTTCAACCAGTTTATCAGCCCACGCTAGTAAGTACTGCGAGCCGCTAAATAACTCGCCTCTAAAGTCATTACGCAAGCCATAGCACAACACCGGAATGCCTAATTCATCCACCACATCGGTCAGTTGCATTACTTGCTGACGTGATAAAAATTGACATTCATCCACCAGCACACAATGACGTTTTTGTTCACTATTAAGCTGTTTGATCAGTTCAAAAACATCTTTGTCAGCATCAAAAATATGTGCCTCAGCTTGTAAACCAATTCGAGAAGATACCTTACCAACACCAGCACGATCATCCAATGCAGCCGTTAAAATAACGGGCTCCATGCCGCGTTCGCGATAGTTAAATGCCGATTGTAAAAGCGTGGTAGATTTACCTGCGTTCATTGCAGAATAATAAAAGTACAGCTGAGCCATGAAAATGCCTACCCTGAAAAAAGTGCGCTAATGCTACCTTAATCTTGATTGAACATCACCTTTTTTACCCGTGTTATAGAACTATAACTCAACGGTGCCTGCTACTGACGACCCTAGCTTCGTGATTAGTTTTATCTAAATATTCAACATACAACTTGGCATTATCTTGTGCAGCGATGGTTTGCCAAATACGTTGACTAAGCGCCTTATGCTGTTGATAAAACTGCTTAGAGAAAAGCAAATAGCCTTGGGCTTTTTCAAGTGGAGGATAAATGGCTTGTACTTGGGCTGTTTTATACCGGAAGTTTGATACTTTCCGATCGCCAACTTGGCACACGTCAAGCGTAGCATCAACGACTCCACGGTCGATCAACTCAACGGCTTTTTCGACTGAGGAAGTATGTTGAACAAAAAAAGGCTCTTGATGTAATACCTTGCCTAAGTCATAACCGTTCGCAATAGCTAATGTAAAAGCCCTGGTCTGAAATACTTCGCGGCTTTGCCATTGCTGGTGAAATTTTTTTCCGCCGATGAGACAACTGCCAAATTCACTCACTGCAAAACGCGGATCCAGTTGCTGAGTTCCATCCATTGGGTATTGGGCAAATTCAGTTCGTTCAGGTCGATAGGTAGCAATAACCGCATTCACTTTATTTGTACGCAGATCATTTAAACAACTTAGCCAAGCTTTACGCTGATAACGAATAGACAGTTGTGAAAGTGTATTATCAAGATTTTGTAGGATTTCTAGCGATGCTTCTGGTTGAGTACCTAACATTTCATTGCTTTGCGCTAAAAACATCGGCGCGACAGTTTTATCTTCATAACAAAAAATTAGTTCAGTTGAGTTAGCAATTGCCGCTGTTGATAGCAAACTACACCCGCTACTGAGTACCAATAACGCCAATAAATTATCCCTAACACGTTTATTTTGTTTCATTTTATCTTGCTCCCTAGACGTTTCATCTAAAGTGTAGACCGAAAAAATGAATTGTTTAGTAACTAAACCAAAAAATTTAGATGATCCCTTCGTGCTCAAGTAACCACTGCTTGCGCTCTAGCCCACCCGCATAGCCGGTCAATTTACCATTGGCACCAATAATACGGTGACACGGCACAATAATACTGATTGGGTTTTTACCATTAGCAGCCCCCACTGCGCGAACTGCCTTGGGATTATTGAGTGCATGAGCAATATCTGAATAACTCTGTGTTTGTCCAAATGGCACCGCGGTGAGCGCTTGCCATACCGCTTGTTGAAAAGCAGTGCCATGGGTGGCTAGAGTGACATCAAAGGTTGTTCGCTTGCCTGCAAAGTAGTCATTAAGCTGCGCAGCACAATTTAAAATATGTGGCTGCTCAACATCTGAAAATGGGGTTTCTGAGCACTCTATAACTGGATAAAAGCCCACATAACTGACCCCGTGTTGGTTACCTTGAATAATAATCTCATCAATTGGGCTGGGTATGCGGGTTTGGATAATAGTCATGTTAGCTGCTGCCATAGTTGAAAGGTTAAATAGGAGCGAAATGGCGCGCACATCTCATCATTAAATGGTTTTGCCCCCGCTTGGGCTTTCTTTACGCCTAAATCTCCCGCTAATAAAATATCGGGCTGACTTTGGCCGCGTAATTTTGCATAGTTTACTGTCCAAGGTCCAATCCCTTTGAGTGGCAGCCATTGATCAAGCTGATGACAATCAGGGTTATCGGCGCAAAACTGCGCTAAATTACGCAGCGCATTCTTTCTCGCTTGAGGCATTTTAAAAAATGCCAGCTCACTGTTTGCCACTACCTCAGGGGTTGGAAAATACACTCGCTCGCCATCTTGTTCGCCCAGTTCATCCACCAGCTGAGTCACTAAGTTATGCGCGGCAGTTACACTTACTTGTTGGCCAAGTACCGCACGAATACCAGCCTCAAATACCGACCAAATACCCGGTAACCGCAATCCTTGGGTTAACACAATTGCCCCTTGAAGTTGAGTTGCTAGGTGTTGTTCGATTTGCGCAGTATCGGCATCTAAATCGAGCACCCTGCGAATTTCACTTAAAATAGGCTGTAAAAAGCGCGGCTGATCAATATCAATGCTGACTAAAAAGTGATGTTTGTGCTCTACAAACTCAGCCGTAAACTGACCTTGGCAATGCTGATTTTTAAAGCTGCGACCATAATATGTCTCGCCAAGCCACTCAAGAGGTGAAATTAACCGCTTAGCTAAAAATTGCTGTAACGCAGTCCAATTATAAGGGGGCCGAAAAGGTAATTTAAGCGTCAACATCGCACGTGTTGTGCTGCGCTCACCACGCATTTTTGACGGGCAAATATGTAACTGCTGTAAAAACGCATCATTAAAGCGACGAATACTATTAAAGCCCGCTGCAAAAGCAACTTGAGATACCGATAAATTAGTTTCTTGCAGCAGTTTTTTAGCAAAATGACATTGATTAAATAACCGATACTGAGTTACTGAGATACCAAAATGTTGCTGAAATAACTGCCTTAAATAGCGGCTACTCACGCCGAGTCGCTCAGCTAACTGTTCACAGCTATGTTGCGTTGTTAAGTCACTGTCTATCAGCTGTTTGGCTCGCAGCGCTGTGGTTTTTGTTCCTTGCCATGCGCTACTTCCAGGGGCGCTATCTGGACGACAACGAATGCACGGGCGAAATCCAGCCTGGGCAGCATTGTGCGCATATTGAAAGTACTCTACGTTTTGCTCTTTTGCAGTAGGGGCAGGACAAATTGGCCGACAATAAATACCGGTGCTTTTAACACCGATGAAAAAGAGTCCATCAAAACGATGGTCGCGGCTTTGTCTGGCAAGTTGCCAATGGCTAGTATCCATAAGGTGCTCTTAACTATACATCTGCTAATAGAGTACGTGAAAAAACACAGTTTACTAGCCATTTTCGGCACTCAACCTTTATTCGCTGATTGATTTACTGGTAGCAGCTAAATAACGACGCTCAACTTCAGCCCAATTAATAACATTATAAAATGCTGCGATATACTCCGGGCGGCGGTTTTGGTATTTCAGATAATAGGCGTGCTCCCACACATCTAAACCTAAAATCGGCGTGTTGCCGTGCATTAATGGACTATCTTGATTTAAACTACTTTCCACCACAAGCTGGTTATCTTTATTAACACTTAGCCACGCCCAGCCACTGCCGAAGCGACTAACAGCTGCCGCTGTAAATGACTCTTTAAAGTTATCAAAGCCGCCAAGCTGCTCTGTGATCGCATCTAATAAGCTCCCTTTTGGCTGATCCCCACCATTGGGGCTCATTACTGTCCAAAACAATGAATGGTTTGCATGTCCGCCACCATGCTCTTGCACTACTTTTTGCAGCTCAGTTGGCAACGTGTCAATCTTTGCGAGTAACTCATGTACATCAGTATCACTATACTGGGTATTTTCAAGTGCCGCATTGGCTTTATTGATATATGTTTGATGATGCAAAGTATGGTGGATCTCCATAGTTTTAGCATCTAAATGTGGCTCTAACGCATCGTACTCATATGGTAATGGGGGTAATGTAAACGCCATAATTGTTCCTTGTCGGATTAAGATAAGTGATCAATGCACAGTGGCAGTTTGATCTGGGGTGTAACTTAACGTCTGATTGATTTGTTCTATTAATTGCGGGTAATGACTGTGCAATTTGGCAAACTGTACTAACTCTGTGTAGGTTTTGTGATGATGGTGCACAACCACTGTACGCACCGTATCGCATGGATGCTGGAGCAAATGACTTAAACTTATATGCACATCACACAAACACTGACACGCTTGCTCTGCTTGGTTCATGGCTCGATATGTATCCGCTAAATTATGAGCGGCAACAACGAATGCGGGGCAGCAATGTTCAATTGCGCTAATAACTGACTGGCATATTTTTGCTTGGCTAAATTGGCTTAATAAACGAGCTGAGAGGGTGTGTGCTGTCGTGTATTTATCGCGAGCTTCAATTAAAGCACCGCGTTCAAACGCTGTATTTCCAGCAATGATGTTGGCTTGCCAAGGACTTAATACTTGCTCAACCTGAGACAATTTATTGCTGCTGTGAAACTGTGGGTGTGACATAAAAATCACCTGCACAAAATTAAATGATGTGATTAATTTACACAGCCAAACAACTTAATGCAAATGACTTTTATTTATATTACGTATTTTTATTTCTCGGCAAAATCAATTAATGCTTGTCCTGTAAGCCGATAAATGATCCACTCATTTTGTGGCTCTGCCCCCATACTATTGTAAAAATCGATCGCAGGTTGATTCCAGTCAAGTACCACCCATTCAAAACGGCCACAATCTTTTGCGATAGCTTGGCGTGCCAAATGTTGCATAATCAGTTTACCCGCACCATTACCTCGGCTATCTGGGCTGACATATAAGTCTTCAAGGTACAAGCCATTCTTGCCAAGCCAAGTCGAATAATTGTAAAAGTACACCGCAAAGCCAATTGGCGTATCGCCTTCAAAACAAATCAAACTATGCGCTGTTGCACCTTCACTAAACAGGGTTTTTAAAATCGCCTGTTCATCGGTTTTAACCGCATCGGGCTCTTTTTCATAAATTGCCAATTCGGTAATAAAATGCAAAATAGTAGCAGCATCCGAAGGCTGCGCATCTCTTAAGGTAATCGTTTTTTGGTCTGTCATAAGCTCTCTTATTTATTACTGCATTGTTTAATACTGATCTAGTTTATCTTTTAATATTTGTAGTTGAATTGGTTTAGCCAAGTAGTCATCCATTCCAGACGCTAAACACAGCTGTTTGTCTTCATCCATTGCATTGGCTGTGAGTGCAATAATTGTGATCTGTTGATGTTTAGCACCCGCCTCACCGGCACGAATTGCGCGAGTAGCGTCAAATCCATCCAGCACCGGCATTTGGCAGTCCATGAGCACTAAATTAAAGTGTTCTGCAGGTACTTTCGCTAAAATATCAAGGGCTTGCTGACCATTCTCCGCTAGCGTTACGGTAAAATTCAGTTTACTTAACATTAGTTTAGATACTTGCTGGTTAATCGGATTGTCTTCAACCAATAAAATATGGCTATTTGCTCTATGCTGATCACTACGCAGTGAGGATATATAACTTGATGTCACTAAAGGTAAATCGGCGCTACCACCATGAGCGATCACCGCCATGGCACTGATCAAATCAGCCGTAGTGATAGGTTTTGGAAAATACGCTTGGAACCCTGCATCGCTAAAACGTTGTACTCCTTCCATGCCAGCGATACTGGTCATCATTACTAATGGCATTGCTTTAAAATCATCATCGGCTTTTAATTTTCGACACAGTGCTAAGCCATCCATTCCTGGCATTTGCATATCCAACACGGCAATATCATACAAATTAAGTTTATCTGCAAGGCGCTTTTTACATAACTGCAAGGCTTGTGCTGCATTACAAGCAAGCTCAACTTTTGCACCCCAATGAGCAAGCTGTTGGCTTATCACAATCCGATTGGTTTCGTTATCATCAACCACCAATATAGTGAGCTTGGTCATATCTATGGTCGGTATACTACGCTCAGTGTCACTTCCCGCCTCTAGCATCACTGTCGCGGTAAACTCACAACCATGCCCTACCTCACTGACTAACGTTACTTCTCCACCCATTAACTCACACAATTGTTTACTAATCGCCAAACCTAATCCAGTGCCGCCATATTCACGCGTAGTCGAGGCATCTACTTGCGAAAATGGGCTGAATAAATCTTCTTGCTTGGTTAGATCAATTCCGATGCCAGAGTCTTTTACACAAATACTGAGCTGATATTGTTGTTCAATAGGAGTTACTGATGCGCGGATCACTACTTCACCTTGCGCAGTAAACTTAACAGCGTTACTCAGTAAATTGGTCAGCACTTGGCGAATACGCCCCGGATCGCCTTTAAATTGCACCGGTGTCACAGCCACTAAATCAATAATGATTTCGATATCTTTATCTTGCGCCGCAAGGGCTTGAGATTCCGCCACCTCTCCGAGTAAATTACAGACATTGAAGTTGATACTTTCTAGCTCGATTTTACCGGCTTCAACTTTCGAAAAATCTAAAATATCATTGATCACCGACAATAAAGAATGCGCGCTATTTTTTGCTATCGCGACTTTCGTTCGCACCGGCTTGGTCAACGCTTCAAGTTCGATCAGCTCAAGCATACCCAACACCCCATTCATTGGGGTACGAATTTCATGACTCATGGTTGCTAAAAATTGACTTTTTGCTGTTGCAGCAGCATTGGCTTTGACTAATGCAATTTTCAGCTCTTGGGCGGTTTGCTTACGCCTTTGCGACATTAACACGCTGCCCACTAAGGTCGCTAAAGAGCGTAAATAGGTTTCTTCATTTTGGCTCCAACAGCGATAGCTACCGACACTTTCCGCACAGAGCACTCCTAATATACCCTCACCGGTAGATATAACGGCATCGAGCATCGAATTAATATTTAATGGTGTTGTGTAAGTGTCAATCAATTCGGCGGTTGCAGGATGGCTATTAACATCATTAATTGCCACTAAACCTTGTGCAAATATTGCTTTGTAATAAGCGGGAAATTCACTCGCTTTAAGCACTAAAGGCTGCTCAACAAAACCTTGATCATCGATAAATAAACTCACGCACGTCATTTCATCGCTAGCTTCATCAAACACCCACACTGCTGAGCGTTGCACATCAAGTACATCACACATTGACTGCGTCACTAAATTTTTTACTACATCGAAATTACCTGCCAATAACTCAGGTGAGACGGTTAAACTCGCTAGGTTTTTATTATATTGGTTGGCTTTTTTACTCTCTAATTCGAGATGTTTATAAGTATCAATATTTTGAAATGAACCATACACACGCACGCAACGTTCATTTTTAAATTCAACTTGCCCTATCGACTTAACCCACCTTTCATTGCCTAACGCTGTGACAAGGATTAACTCAATTTCCCAGCTATTACCATTAATAACTGCATCTTCAAACAGTTCGCTAATTTTATCACGATGTTCACCTTGCTTATAAAAATCAAGAGCTTGCCCTATTACTGGCTGGTAGTCGTCAGCGACTTCATGAATTGCTTTGACTTCATCGGACCAATACATTGTCTGTGCTTCTAAATCCACTTCCCAGGCACCAATTTGGCCTTGTTTACTCATTGCTTCAAGTAAACTTTGTTGGCGATAAAGTGTCGATTGAGTATGATAACGCTCGGTTATATCATGAATAAAACCATCTAAATACAATACGTTGCCAGCCTGATCATACACTGCTTGACCTTTTTCATGTACCCAATGAATACAGCCATCAGAAGCGACCAAACGGTATTCTAATGACCATGGCTGACGAGCATCAATATCGACTCTCACTTTCTCAGCCACGCTAGCAACATCATCCGGGTGAATTAATTCAACAAAGCTAAGCTTATGATTATCAACTAAATCATTTGGTTCATAGCCGGTAATAACTTTTGTTTGTTCACTCAGGTAGAGCATGCTCCATTGGGCATCGTATTTACATCGATACACAATGCCTGGAATATTGCCGACCAGAGACACAAATCGGTCGCGACTCAATTGTAATTGTGCTTCTGTTTCTTTTCGCTCTGTAATATCAAGGTGAGTACCTATCATTCGTTTTGCAGAGCCATCACTATTGCGCTCAACGATACGTCCTGTGGTCAGTACCCACACCCAATGTCCGAGACGATGCAACATACGAACTTCGCAGACATAATAATCGCTCTCACCCGCAAAATGCTGCTCTAAAAGCTGCCCTGAAGTAACAAGATCATCTGGATGAGTATATTTGTTCCATGTATTAAAATCAGTTGGTTGTAGTTCTTCCAATTTATAACCGATAATACTCGCCCAGCGGTTATTAAAGTATGCTTTGCCAGTATCTACATACCAGTCCCAAATCCCTACTGCAGTGCTGTCCAACACTAATTGTAATTGTGTTTTGTGTTGTTCGAGTTCAAATTCTTGTAGTTTTAATGCTGTGATGTCGGTGCGAATAGCGATATAACTTTGGGGCTTGCCCTGTTCATCTAAAAAAGGCGCAACTGTAGTATCGACCCAATAAAAGTCACCATTTTTTGCTCGATTACAGATTTGCGCATGCCATACATTGCCTGCGGTTACGGCTTTATACATGTCCTTAAAAAAATCTTTAGGATGAGTCCCAGAGTTTAAAATACGGTGGTTTTTTCCTAACAATTCACTTTCGCTGTAACCGCTGATCTCACAAAATTTCTTATTAACAAAGGTGATCGTGCCCTTGATATCGGTCACAGCAACAATTGCATGTTCATCAAGTGCACTTTTTTGTTCCGCTAACTGTTTTAAGGCAAGCTGAAGCGCTGTGCTTTGATGCTCTAGCCGTTCTTGCTGTTGTACCTTACTACTGACTAAGTGTTCTAGATCAATCGACAGCTGATGTAATTCACTACTGTCTTCCAGAATAGGAATATTGTTGCGCTCACCTCGGGTTATTTCAGCGCTGGCATTGGCAAGGCTAATGAACGGGCGAGATAAACGTCGTCCAAACCACCACGATAGAATTAAGATCACTAAAAATGCAAAAGCATTAGCAACCACAGCTGCAAACTTATAGTCACTGGCACCTTGCAACATAACGGCTGCAGGCTTTTCAACCAATAGCTGCCAGCCTGTGGCGTTTGCAAAATTCAAGTCCGTTAAAATGGCATAGTGTAATGTGTCATCTATTTTTCGATAGGTAAAAACCTGTTCAGTATTTGCCACATTAGTAAAATAATCAGCTTTTGGTAATACACTCGGGTGCAATTGGGCACCTTTGATTTCACCTGCTTTCACAATAAAGAAAGTTAGTCCCTCATTATTATTAATATGTTCTAAATTATCGAGCAAGCCTTGAAAATTTATATTCGCTAATACTATTGCATAAAGTCCGCGTTGCTCGTCTATCATAGGTAACGCCACAAAATGATGTGTTTCAGCCCCCATTGAAGATATAAATACACTTTTTTGCCCTTGCTCAATAGCCGCTAGCATCGCAATTAACTGATCACGATTTAAGGCTGAAAACGCACTGTTATTAACTGGGTTTGGGGTATTTGAGGGGTCGAAGATAATATGAATTTCATTGACAAAATCATATCGATCAACAAACTCATCAATCAGTAGCCGTTTATTTAGCTGGCTATGACTTAGTTGATCATTTAATAGATATAGGTCTTTAATGTGATCTGCAAACCAAATATTCGCAAATTGCTTACCAATACTGCTTAATTCACCAAGTTCAGTTTGGGCGCTTTTTTCAAGGGAGTTGCTTACATGTTGAAGACTAAACCAAGACATTAAAAATAATGGTGCTAGCGCAATGACAATAAAAGTAACAATCAGTTTCGTCCGTATAGATTGGCTTTTATTTTTTAACAGGCCATTCAGCATTGTATTTCCATAATCAACTTTTTATTGTTTTAGAAACTTACTTATATTAATGCACTAAATAGCACAAGACGCAAGTTTATGCGCCTTGTGTAAGGTACTGCAGTAGAGCTAGTTTTTATTCCCATTGACACGGTAAAACTGCTGACTAAATTGAGTGTAGAGTACCGGCAATACAAATAAGGTAAGAAAGGTTGCGGTAAATAATCCGCCAACAATAACCGTTGCTAATGGTTTTTGAATTTCAGCGCCGATCCCTGTTGATATCAACATGGGTATCAAACCAAGCGCTGAGGTTAACGCCGTCATTAGTACGGGTCGCAGCCGAGATAGTGCGCCATTAAATGCTGCGCTTTGTAGACTATCTCCCGCTTTAACACGATTATTAATACTCTCAACCATCACCACGCCGTTAAGCACAGCTACCCCAAACAAGGTAATAAAACCCACAGAGCTTGGCACTGATAAATATTGCCCCGATACGTAAAGTGCAACCACACCACCAATAACTGCTAACGGCACATTGACTAAAATCAGCAATGCTTGGCCTATTGAGCCAAATGCAAAATACAAAAGTAATGCAATCAAAGCCAGCGAAATAGGCACCACGATAGATAAACGTTGCTGCGCCCGTTGTTGGTTTTCAAATTGACCGCCGATATTCACACCATAACCTGCGGGTAAATCAACTTGCTCAGCTATGGCAAGGCGAATATCCGCGACGACTGAGCCCATATCGCGCCCTTGTACATTGGCTTGGATCACTACTCGGCGCTGAACGTCATCACGACGCACTTGTGGCGGACCAGATTCAATATTAACCGTTGCGACATCCCCAACCCTAACCACGGCACCTGTCGGTGATAATAAACGCAGGTCTGCAATGGCTTCTGGGCTGTCACGAAACTCTGCACCAATGCGCACATAAATATCATACCGCTCATTGGCATTAATAATTTGCCCTGCCGCAGTGCCGCCAATGCCATCTTGCACTATAGACATTAAATCCCCCACAGATAAACCATAGCGAGAAAGTGCTAAGCGGTTCGGTTTTATCACTAATTGTGCTTCACCAGCAATTTGTTCCATTGCCACATCTTTAGCGCCAGCAACACCTTTTACAGCTTGCTCAATTTGCTGCCCTTTAGCGACTAACACATCTAAATCAGCACCAAACAGCTTAATCGCTAGTTGCGCTTTCACCCCTGATAGTAGCTCATCCACCCGCGTGGCTATCGGCTGTGAAAAGTTAAACAATAAACCAGGAAACTGCGCTAATTTTTGTTCCATTAACACTTGCAGTTGTGCACGATTAGCAGCTGATTGCCATTCACTCACCGGCTTTAAACCTAAGTAAATTTCAATATTATTAACTGGCTCTGGATCCCCCCCGACTTCTGGGCGACCAATTCGGCTAAGTGCATACTCAACTTCAGGAAAGGCCAATAATATCGCTTCCAACTTAGGAGCGACCATTAATGCTGTATCCAAGCTTGCCGAAGGTGCCAGTGTTACCCGTAAGTTAATAGTGCCTTCTTCAAGCTCTGGCACAAACTCAGTGCCTAGTTGCGGCAATAAGATACCAGCAATCATCACTAATATTCCCGCCAGCGAGATCACCGTTTTACGTGCGTTCATTGCCCAGCGTAAACATGTTTGATAAGTTTTATCTAACGGTTCAAGTAATACACTGCGCCTAACTGTGACACCTTTAGAAAATAAATACACTGCCATTGCTGGCACGATTACTAGCGCAACAATCACAGCAGAAATAATGGCTAACATGATACTTATAGCCATTGGCTGGAATAATTTAGCTTCTACACCTTCAAAACTAAACAGCGGCATAAACACGACTAAAATAATTAGTGCAGCAAAAAATACCGGCCTGGCAACTTCTTTAGCCGCCATAGAAATCAATTTAGCCGGTGAGTGATCAGCATGAGTATTGTTAGTTAAGTGACGAAAAATATTTTCCACCATCACCACAGAGCCATCCACCAGCATACCAATTGCCACAGCAATACCACCGAGTGACATCAAATTAGCCGAGAGCCCTAACCACGACATGACACATAAAGCCATACTAATGGAGATTGGTATAGACAATAAAACCAATAATGTGGCGCGTAAATTCATTAAAAACAACGCCAGCACAACCACAATAAATACAAACGCTAATAGCAAGGCATCTACCACAGTATCAACCGCTTTGGTGATCAAATCAGCTTGGTCATATAACGGTTCAAACGTTACTCCCTCTGGTAGTGCTTGATTGATCATCGCAATCCGCGCGCAAATACCATCAATGGTTTGCTTGGTATTTGCACCAATGCGTTTTAATACCACTCCTGTCACCACTTCACCTAATGATTGCACATTACCTTGACCATCTTTTTTACTCATCGTAGCGGCACCTTGGCGAATTTCACTGCCAAGCGTCACCTCTGCCACATCGGCAATGGTGATCACTGTGCCATTGATGGTTTTCAATGGCGTTTGTGCTATTTCTTGCAGCCCTAGTGTGCCGGCATTAAACCAACCTGTTCCACGAATAACTAACTGCTCTTGGCCGCGGTTCATATACCAGCCACCTACATTGGTGTTGTTTTCTTCCAGCGCAGTTACCACTTGTTGTTGCTCGAGCTGATAAGCTAATAACTTATTTGGGTTAAGATTTACTTGATATTGACGCACATCACCACCGAACGACAGTACTTCGGTAACCCCATCAACGGGTAAGATGAGTAACTTCACAATCCAATCGTTTAAGCTGCGCAGCGCCATACTATCCAAGCCAGACTCAGGTGATGCCGCTAATAAGTATTGGTAAACCTGCCCGAGCCCTGACGTATTCGGGCCCATTTCTGGCAAGCCAATCCCGTCCGGGATCAGTTCTTTCGCTGCTTGCAAACGCTCAAATACCAGTTGGCGGGCAAAATAGATATCCACCCCTTCTTTAAACACCACGGTAACACCAGAAAGCCCCGTTTTAGAAATCGAACGAACTTGCTCTACATCAGGTAATGCATACATGACCGCTTCAATTGGGTAAGTGATCAGCTGCTCAACTTCAACGGCAGCCAAACCTGGTGCTTCGGTATTAACAGCCACTTGCACATTGGTAACATCTGGAAAAGCATCAAGGTTGAGTTTTGGGATCACCACAACACTGGTGACAATTAATACACAAAGAGTCAGCAAAACCAGTAGTCGATTAGCAATCGCACTATCTATTATATTATTAAACATAGTGTTAGCTCCTAATGGTTGTGCGGATCAAAACCGCCTTTAGCTAGTTCTGATGCGACAAAAAATGCTCCTTGAGTAACGACTTTAGTGCCCTCAGCTAATCCTTTAATTTCACGAAGCTGACCAAACCGTCGGCCACGTTCAATTTCAGTTGCTATGAGTTCACCGTCTTCATCTTGCACATATACCGCCCAATCACCATCTGGGTTCCTAAGTAGAGCTTGCTCTGGTACTGCCAACACTTGTTGCTCAGTTGAAAATTCAAAATACACGTCACTAAACATCCCTGGGTGTAATTGATGCTGGCTGTTTTGTACACTTAAACGCACAATCCGTGAACGAGTGATCTGATCTATAGTGTGTGCTTCTTGGATCACCTTGGCTGGGTATGTGAATTGATTCACTTTCACTTGCGCTATTGTGCCTGTATCAATATTAATGGTTTGATTTGCCGACAATTGCGCTTCAACCCATAGTAGACTTTCATCAGCAATCAGCATAAGTTCAATTCCTGCATCGACCCGCTGCCCTTGTGCAAAATTATCACTGAGCACAGCTCCTGAGGTGCCAGCAAATAATGTGTACTCCCCCAGTTTATCGGCTGGGCTTACCGCACTTTGCGCAATTGCTTTAGCCGATAAACCAAACGCCACAAGTTGACTGTGAGCCACTTCATATTCTGCCTTGGCTGTGAGTAAGCGTTTTTCGCTCACCGTACCTTTGCCCATTTTTTGCACCCGCAGCCACTGTGCTTTAGCTAATCGATAAGTGGTTTGTGCACTGGCGACCTCAGCACTAAATAAAGTCACTAACGGTGCGCCTACTTGAATATGTTGTCCTAAGGTTGCGTGACGTTTCACCACAATTGAATCTACTCGTGGCGACAACACATAACTGCTATAACCATTAGCTTTGATTTCACCAGGGGCATACAACTGCGCTTGATAAGTGTGCTTTTCTAATGGGCTGATCTGCACATTTGCTAAACGCATTTGTGTCGGGGTTAAACGTACCCCGCCGGCTTGATCATGTGCAACATTCTCACTCGGTTGTACTGCTGTGGTAGCACTATGATCAAGGGCTGCATCTGGTGTATGAGCGTGCGGTGCTTCTTCACTGTGTTGATGACCTGTTTTTGTATCATCAAACTTTTGTTGTGCAACAGTGGTTGCCTGCCCTAAATTGCTAAAAATAAATAGCAGAGCAGAAAGAATAATTTTTAAGCGCGTCATAGTGCAGCTCCATCAGTTAGGGGATCCGTAAAGGTAGAAATATAATGGCTAAGTTGACCACTTTGCGTTAACCAATTCACACTCGCCAGTTGGCTCTGCTGAACAATTTCAATGCCAGCAAGTAATCCTGAAATACGCTGTTGGCGCATGGTTAAGTACTCAGCGGTACTGATATCACCGCTTTGCCATTGTTGCTCTATCAACGCAAGGCTGCTATCTGCATTTGCTTGGTTAATCGACTGCCAACGCTTAACGCGCTGAGCGTACGCTTGCATCACCTCTTTACTGGCTTGTGCTTGAAACGTCATAGTGCGCTTTAAAGCTTGATATTCGGCTTCTTTTGACATCACCGTAAATTCAGCGGCTTGGTATTCATCGCTAAAATTATTCACTATATTCAGCGGCATAGAAAAACTCACAGAGACAAGGTTATCATCACCATTTTTACCTGCTACAAGCCCAATGGTTGGTTTGACGGCTCGTTCTGCTTTGATCACCTTTACTTGCTGACGCTGTTGTTGCCATTGTGATTTCACCAGCAAAAGTTGTGGATGTTGGACCACATTTTCAGTATCTGTAGTGAGTTTAATACCACTGAGTAACTGTTCAGGTGTCAGCTGCCCATCTTCGTGCCACGTTGGTAACAGTGCCTGCACAGCTAATTTAGCATCTGCATAAGCACTGGCTTGTTGGGCGGTTTGATTCAAAATTTCTGATAGTGAGTACAACGCTAATTGTTCATCCAGCAACCCGACTTCTCCGGCCGCTCGACGGCGCTTAACCACGGTAACTAAACGCTCTAATTGCTGCTCTTGCTGTTGCGCTAACTGAAAAGCTGCTTTACTACTGCGCCAATTGATAAGCGCAATCAGGGTTTGTTCAACTAATTGTAAATATGTTAATTGCAAACGCTGCTGCTGTGCAACCAGTGTCAGTAGCGCCGCACTGTGTTGTGCCTGTTGTTGATCATTAATATCAAATGTTTGGCTCAGCCCAATACTAAAATTATTAGCATCGCCTTCTTTTTCAATACTCGACTCAAGGTTTGGATTATATAGAGATTGCCCTGCGGCTCGCACAGATGCAGTGGCACTTTGCAGCTGCTGAAAATCAGCCTGTAAATTTGGGTGTTGTTTTAATTGCGACAACAACCAGGTTAAATCGCCGGTATTATGCGTTGGCGTAGCCAATGCGGATGGTGCAGCTAATACAGTCGCACACAGACAAGCAAACCCAAATGGTTTGTATAAATTCATAACATATACTCTTACTAAATAAATCGGTGACCATGATGTTGGCCAGCTAAAAATTAACTTAGTGAGTGAGTAATTGGAGGGCGTAGATCAGGAATAAGCAGACGCGAATTAAATGCAGGGGCGTTCAAACTAATAATGTCGTAGCTTGGTAAATTGACATGCTGCTGCCACGGCTCAGTAAAAAATGCAGGAATATGACATACATGACAATGCGCATCATCGGCGTTATCAGCTAAGGCTTGGCTTAATTGCTGATGTTGCAGTTGGTGAATATCATGATCGTTATTGACAGAGCAGTGTTCGTCTAATTGACTTTGTTGATATAATAATTGCGAGGTTACATTAATAGCAGTGTTATGATCAGCCACGTCAAAACTATCCAGCACAGGCTGAAGTAGTACAAACGCTAAGATTAACAACACTAATTGCTTCAAGCAATATATCCTTTGAACGATTTCCAAGCTAACTTAACATATCTTTTCGTTACTGAGAAGTGCTTAACCGCTCGCGACAGATGCCAACTTTATGCCGCTGGCTAATTCAGCAATGCTCATTTAGTATTGTAGTATCAATATAATAACAACTTAGGCAATACTCAATATGGCTCATCAACATTCTCATAGTCATCACAATGACGACCAAAGTGATCGCCAGCTAGGCTTCGCTGTTTTTATCAATGTGCTACTTACTATTGCCCAAGTTGTTGGCGGTCTCATCTCTGGCAGTCTGTCTTTAATTGCCGATGCACTGCATAATCTCAGTGATGCAGCGGCTATTTTTATCGCATTAATCGCCCGTAGAATTGGTAATAAACCCGCTAACGAGCACTATCATTTTGGTTATAAACGTGCAGAAATTTTAGCCACATTGTTAAACAGCAGCACCTTAATCATTATTGGTGGATTTTTAATACTAGAAGCCATTGACAGCTATTTTAACCCCACTCCAATCGATGGCTGGATTGTAGTGTGGGTAGCAGCATTGGCACTAGTAATTGATGTTGCGACGGCGGTGTTGACCTTTCGTGCGGGGGCAAAAAATAGCATGAATATTCGCGCTGCATTTATTCATAATGTGTCTGATGCTATGGCCTCGATCGTGGTAATTGTGGCTGGTACCTTAATTATTCTCTATCAATGGTATATTGTTGATTTGATTGCCACAGTATTCATTTCGGCATATGTAATTTATCACGGGGTATTACTACTGATTGAAAGTTGCAAAATTCTTATGCAAGCTGCGCCCAATAACTTTAATCGTGAAGCAATCACTAATGCGTTACAAAAGCACTTTACAATTAGCCAAGTACACAGCATTAAAGCCTGGCAAATTGATGAGAAAACGACCTGTTGTGAACTGGTGATCATAGCTACTCAGCCACTTGATATTGACGCAATTAAAGACTATTTACACCATGAATTTGCTATTGAGCAATGTATTATTGAATATAAACAGCCACAATAACAAACCATGATGCGAGCTCATAATTGCATTTAATCGTATTTTTATTGAAAACAGCTCGCGTTCTCATTTATCATCGCATCTTTATTTTTATAAATATCATAGGATATCTGTGTTGTTAAAGCTGTGGTTACGCCGTACTCATTTAATACTGACATTAGTTAGTGGGCTGTTTTTGATCTGTTTAAGCATCACCGGCGCTATTTTAATTTACGCAAAAGACATTCAGCAAATCATTAACCCGCAATATTGGACAGTAACCCCGCAATCAACACCACTGGCCTATCCGGTGCTTATCAATACGCTGGCTGTTCACTCCAAACAAAATGTCACTTTACTTATGCCAGAGCAGCAGCCCACTGTTGCATGGCAAGCCCAGCTTGCTGATAAAAACTATATCAGCGTTAACCCATATACCGGACAAGTACTGCTCAAATATGATTATTACAGTACAGTGTATGGCTTTACCATGGCCGTTCATCGTTGGCTATTATACCAAGATACAGATGGCAAAAAGCCGCTGCGCAATTGGGTCTCTATCTGTGCGTTAATTTTTATTATCAATATATTCGTTGGCGTATACATGTTTCTTAAACCTAAAAATCGCCTAAAACGTTTAGTAATAAAACCCAAGGCTAAATTACGTATTTTGCTTTACCAACTCCATACAGTGATTGGCATGTATCTATTTATCCCTCTTATTTTAATTGCCTTTACTGGTATGGCATTTCACTGGAAAGACGAGACCAAAGCAGTGCTTGAGTTTGTAACACAAAATAATGTAGAGGCACGCCCTAAAGCGCCGGAACTCGAGGTGCCAAATATAATCAATGGCGATAACTTTGCAGTGGCTATACAAAACGCATTAGCTGTATTTCCTGAGGCTGAATTATTTCGTATCTATTTGCCTAAAAAAGCCAGCGACCCAGTTGCACTTAGAGTAAGAAACCCTGATGAAAGTCATGCTTATAGTTGGGTATGGGCCGATCAATACACCGGTCAAGTCCTGCAATCTTACGATGCCTCAAAAGCCAACCTTACAACTCGCGCGTGGAATTTTAAATACAAATTTCATATTGGCGATTTTGCCGGTTTTTTGGTGCAAATGTTATGGCTATTGGTTGCACTACTGCCTGCTTTTTTTACTATCAGCGGGGGTTACTTTTGGTATAAGCGCCATTATAGATAACTCAGCATTATAACGTTTTAATAAATCAGCTCGCACTGGTGATGTTGAACAATAACTTTAAGTTCACACCACCAGTAACACTATCAGATCAACTCATGCCACCCTTACCTTTCAAATAACTGCCGTTCCTGACTCGATGTAAATGTACTTTTTGCCTTGTGGCAACTCATACTTTAAACAAGTGACGTTGCTTTATTTTTCCTATTTTAGCTCCTAAAATTAATCGTACCAATTACATGGAATTAATCACTTATTAGCGCATCAGGAAAAAAGCTTAAGGACGAGAGCTATGAAAAGTGTTCTATTATTATTTATAATCAACCACTTGTGCTTTTTTATAGCAGCCGAGTTTTTTACTGGCACCTTGAGCAAACTATCAGGTAATAGCTTTCTCTCAGTGATAGGAATCATTTATGCCTTTGTGGGTTTTCCACTCCAGCTACTTATTGAGCTACTACTGCTTATTGGTTTTTGTTATCAACTTTTTAATGTCGGAAAATATCAAGCAAGTGCGCCGCTTTGGTTGGCATTTTTTGCAAGCATAATGCTGATGTTTAACTTTTTTGAATAGCAAAAAAACAAAATGCAATTGATAATAACTATCAATACCCTTGCCTTTACACTTCTTTACACTTATTATTGCGCCAATAAAAACAGCAATATCTCATAATTACATAGTCGTAAAGGATCTTCATGTTTAAAACCTCTTTCACTTTATTAGCCCTCGCTGTAAGCACTGCCACTTTTGCCGATGAAGCAATCAATAAAAACCAATTAACCGATACGCAAATGGAGCGTGTGGTTGTCTCTGGTAGCCGTGTTTTTGAAAGCATTGATGAGGTTCCCGCATCAATTACTATTATCAATCAACAGCAAATCGAAGAGCATTTAAAAGTAAATCCAGAGCTACAAAGCTTACTTGCGCAAATGGTGCCGGGCCTTGCCCCTGATACAGGTAGTTCGAGTAATACCGGGCAAACGCTGCGTGGTCGCGCACCACTTATAATGATTGACGGCGTGCCGCAATCAACCCCACTGCGTAATGGCTCTTTAGGTATAAAGAGCCTCGACCCAAGTGCTATCGGCCGCATTGAGGTGATCAAAGGTGCCACCTCTATTTACGGTAACGGTGCATCAGGCGGTATTATTAATTACATCACTAAACAAGCAAAAAGTGATGGTAAAACCGAAGGTGAAATAAGTTTATCGAGTCGCTTTAGTGCGGTAAAACTTGAGGAAAGTGCCGGTGCAAGGCTATCAGCAGCCATTAATGGCCGTGCTGACAAATTTAGCTATTTAGTTACTGCCAGCTATGAAGAAAATGGCGTACAACGCGATGCCCAGGGTGACATACTCGGTTTACAATATGGTTTATCTGACGCAGTTACACAAAACTACTTTACTAAATTGGGCTATGATTTTGATGACGAAAAACAGCTACAATTTAGTTATAACTACTTCAGTTCGCAGCAAAAAACTGACCTTGGCGATGTTGCTGGCGATATCAGCTTAGGCGAAAAAACCTACGCAATCCATGTACCACCTGAATTACAAAAACAAGGTAAACCACAAGGCCCCGAAGGCAACGAAAATATCACCCTAAAGTACATAGACTACGCGCTATTTGATAACACCCAAATGACCTTAGATCTTTATATGCAAGATATAGAAAACGTGTTTTTCTTCTCCCCCAATCTTGCTAATCAAGACGAAAATTATGACGGCGGCCAGTCAATTATAAGATCTGAGAAAAAAGGCGCACGCGCAACATTTAATACCCTAATAGATTTTGATTCTATCGAAGCCTCATTTATTTATGGTATCGATGCATTAACCGATGTGACTTCGCAGCCACTTGTTGATGGCCGTATCTGGGTTCCAGAGATGGATATGCAAAGTGTTGCTGGCTTTTTACAAACCAAATGGGTGATTGCTGATGACCTTATTGTCAAAGCCGGTGTTCGCAAAGAAAGCATTGATTTAACGGTAGACGACTACCGCACACTTAAACTATGTAAAACGCCAACTCAGTGCTCAGTACCTATTAACGTTAAAGGCGACACTATAGATTACGATGCGACAACCTATAATGTTGGTATTAAGTACAACCTTGATGAAAAATTCAGCCCATTTTTAAGCTACTCACAAGGCTCCGATATTTCAGATATTGGCCGTTTGTTGCGTGCTGCCACGGTAAACGATATTGGACAGATCCAAACTGAAGCCTCGATCATCGACAACTATGAAATTGGTTTTAATTCACAATTTGATAATGTACGTATTGAAGTTGCCGCCTATCGTAGTACCTCTGAACTTGGCACAACCAATAAATTTAATGAAGTGACCGGCGTATATGAACCAGTGCGAGCACCACAGGAAATTTGGGGCTACGAAACACTGGTAGATTATACAATTTCTGCAAACCTAAAATTACTGGCAACGTATAGCTATGTTGAAGGTAAAAACACTGAAGCAGATGTTTATTTAGGTTCTAAACAGATCAGCCCACCAAAAGCGACAGCTAACCTAAACTGGCAACCTAGTGATGCTATGTCACTAACATTAAGTTACCTGTATGTCGGCGATAGAAAACGCTTTGCAGCAAATGACGATGGCAAATATGTGGGCGATCAGGGTCCTGTCGAAAATTATAATATTTTTAACTTAACTGGCCAATACCAATTTGCTGATAACTGGCAAGGGTTTGCAGGTATCGAGAACTTATTTAACGAAGATTACTTTCCAGCCCGTGCTCAGTCATATACATTCGGCGGCTACAACATCAAAGGTTTAGGAACAACAGCAACTGTTGGCGTTAAATATAAATTTTAAGCATCATTAAACTCGTTCATTGCGCGGTGCAATGAACGAGCCTTTCTTAATTTCATCTTTAACCTTAAATATAAATAGCAATCTGTTCACAAAGCAACCAACAATGCAAACTTAAACGAGAATCACACGCAATATTAACCATATGATTTAAAAGGAAAATACTTGCAATCTTGTGATTTTACACTAAACTTGTCGCAATTATGAATTTCAAGGTAGGCCGTTATGAAAGGTAATCAAAAAGTTATCGACAGCTTTAACACATTGCTTGCAAATGAACTTGCAGCAATCGATCAATATTTTATCCACTCACGTATGTACGATGATTGGGGTTTAGATAAACTTTATGTACGCCTTAATCATGAAATGGAAGAAGAAAAAGATCACGCTGATTGGTTAATTAAGCGTATTTTATTCCTCGAAGGCGTACCAAACATGACCAAACGCCGTGATCTTATTATTGGTCATGATGTTAAATCAATGATGCAAAATGACTTAACCCTAGAGCTTGAAGTCGTTGAATGTGTTAAAGAAGTAATTGCAGTCTGTGAGCAAGAAAAAGACTATCAGTCACGTGAGATCCTTGAAAAGCTATTATTCGATACCGAAGAAGATCACGTTTACTGGCTTGAACAACAACTTGGTTTGATTGATAAAATTGGTAGCCAAAACTATCACCAATCACAAATGGGCGAATAGGAGCTAAATTATGAAAGGCGATAAAGACGTTCTTGTTGCATTAAATAAAATACTGGCAAATGAATTAGTTGCCATTAATCAATACTTTTTGCATGCCCGTATGTTTAAAGATTTTGGTTTTAGCGTATTAGACAAAGCTGATTACAAAACCTCGATTCAAAAAATGAAAAACGCTGACCGTTTAATTGAGCGTATTTTATTTTTAGAAGGCCTACCTAATCTTCAAGATCTTGGCCGTTTACGCATTGGCGAAAACAGCGAAGAAATGATTGCTTGCAACATGAGTTTTGAACTAGATTCATTGGTTGATCTAAAAGATGCGATCAAACTTGCTGAAAGTAAAAAAGATTATATTAGCCGCGAAGCGCTCGATAACATTTTATCTGAGCAAGAAGAGCAAATTGACTGGCTAGAAACGCAACAACAGTTAATTAAAAGCACCGGTATTGAAAACTACCTGCAGTCGCAAATATAACGTTTGGTTAATATCAAAAAAAGCAGCTTAGGCTGCTTTTTTAGTTTTTATAATACAGATAAATGTCACTTAGATTAAACAATCACCAGCAATAGCTACGCCACTTGCTCAGTAATATCAGCGATTTGGATAAGTTTACGATTGAGGATCTTTTTAGTACAGCCGCAGCATTTGCCGCACTGGCTACCGACTTTAAGCTCTTTAGAAAGCTCGCGCATTGTAGTCGCACCTTCGTCGATTGTTTGTTCAATTTTTTTATCTGTCACACCGTGACATAAACAGATATACATGAATACAAACCACTCTCAATTACATTCGAGCTTGTATATTAATCTAAACGTAAACAGTTCGCAATTAATAATCGCATAAAATTGAGAATTATTTTTATTTGCTTAATTTCATATAGTTTTAGATGATCACCGCAATCCGGTTAAAACTTAAGAGGCTGATATGTGCCACTTCATGAAATAACTCATATCTAACTGTTATTTTCTTCTAGCCACTCATTCATGTCATTCAATAACGCAGGAAGCAGCTTTTCCAGAAGTGAAAACTCTTTTTCAATATCTAGTTGCCCCTTGCTTGCTTGTAATTCAATCTCTGCAAACAAACTTCTTAACCTGTCGGCGCTTATCTCACCACATAAACCTTTAAGAGAATGCGCAACTTGACGAACTTGTTCATAATTATGATCATCGACAAATTCTGTTAGTTGGTTAAATTTTTCAGGTGCTGTTTTAATAAACATAGTACAAATTTTAATAAGCAAAGCTTCTTTGTTAAGTAAACGAGAAAGTGCAGCACCATGATCCCATAACACTTCTTTTTCAGCCAAAATTTCAGTGACAGAGTGTTCATTTTTTTCGTAATTAGATAATGTCCACTCTATTACTTTAGCTTGCGCCTCATTTGCTTGAATAGGCTTACTAATATAGTCGTTCATGCCAACCGATAAACACTTTTCTTTTTCGCCCATCATGGCGTTAGCTGTCATAGCAATAATAGGTATATTTATAAACTCATTACCGGCATCTCCTGCACGAATTTTCTCACAAGCTTGGTAACCATTTAAGATAGGCATTTGACAATCCATCAAAATACAACGTATTGGCTTGCCTTCTATGCGGCTAAGCTTTAGTGCTTCAATTGCTTGTTCACCGTTAATTGCTGTTTTTACATAAATAGGTAAAAATTCTAGTGCTCCAACTGCTACTGCGATATTTATCTCATTATCATCAACAATTAATATACTCCCCCCATCAATTTGATCTAAAGTTCGTACTGGTATATTACTGTTTTCGCTTGCTTCTACACTAAGCAACTGCAATTGTTCAACCTTACTCAGAGTTAATCCAATAGCTCTTAGTAAATCACTTTGTGTGAATGGTTTACTAATTGTCGTGACCTTACTTGAAATACCTTTAGTTAATGGCAATCCGGGTTTATGTAACACAACAATTTTAAGGTTTGATTTATGGTGTATGAAATCATCAATTATTTGTTCTAACTCACCACTTTTATTGTCTTCTGCATCTAAGAAAATAATGTCATAGGGTTCAGCAGTTATATCGGCTAAATCTTCAAAATTTGAGAGTTCTACCTCGCCCCCTTCATGACGAATTAACTCTCCTAGTAGCTCTTGTGATTCTTTATTATTATTAATAACTAAGACTTTTTTAGACAAATAATGCTTGTTCTGTGGTGTATTCACACTACTTTCACTATCAATTATTATATCAAAACTGAACGTACTGCCCTTATGTGGGACCGAACTGACTTTTATATCCCCCCCCATCATCAGGCATAACTCTTTGCATATTGATAATCCAAGTCCCGTACCGCCAGACTCAGCGTTTATAGTGCTATCGACTTGATTAAATGCTTTAAACAGGTGTTTCTGGGCACTATATTCAATGCCTTCGCCGGTGTCTTGAACGCTAATAATTAATTTGTGTTTTTGATCCTCAATCTTTTCTGATTCAACTTTGATCTTTATGAAACCACGCTCTGTAAATTTAATCGCATTATTAATTAAATTATTGATTATTTGGGTTAACCTTAATGGGTCTGATACAGCTCGCTGGCAATTTAAACCTCGTGTATCAAGATAAACCTCAAGCTCTTTATCAAAGGCCATTATGGAGCACGATTCAACTAAGCATTCAATCAAATATTTAGGATTAAATGTTCTAAAATTTAATTCAAGTTTACCCGCTTCAATCTTAGACAAATCCAATATATCGTTTATCAACAAGTTTAAATTAGTGGCACTTAACTCCATCAGACTAATCAACCTACGTGATTTTTCTGGTAATTCTTCACGCTTTAAAATATTTAATGTTCCAATCACACCATTAAGTGGGGTTCTTAGTTCATGGCTGATATTAGAAATATATGCGCTTTTAATATCACTATTTATGACAGCCTGCTCTTTCGCTTCAGCAAGGTCTTTCGTTCTGTTTCTAACTTTTGACTCAAGCTCTGAGTTCAAACGTTTTACCTTAACTTCGGCCGCTTTTTCTTTACTAATATCCCTAATAATAAGTGCAAGGCCATTGAGTGCAAACTGCTCAGAAAATACCGGGCTTACAGAAATAGCAAAAAAGTAAGATTGCCCATTTACCTCTACGGACCGTTCATCTTTGATTTGTGATTTCGAGTTTTCCAAATCAGCAATATACTTATCTATCGGCAGCTGTTGGAGTAATATCAATTCATTAGTATGCATACCTATAGATAAAGATTTAGACGTTGATAATAATCGCTCTGCACTAAAGTTAAGGCTGGTTAGTTCACTTTGAAGATTTAATCCAACAATGGCATCAATTGAACCATCGACAATGGCTGATGACTCTCTACGTGCTTCAGCTAGCACCTGGCTTTTGGTTGCATTTCGATAAAAAGTAATAAGCAGTATTTCAGTAAAAAAGATGATTACCAATAAAAACCCATAAGTCAAAAGCCGTTTATCACTAATCATATTATCGATATACAGCTTTGGAACGACAGTACTTAAATCAATATAACTAAACTTTTTCCCTGGTCGCATTTGAACTGTATCGGAAAACATATAGTATTGTTCGCCCACTTTTTGCTTCGAATCCACACGATAAAGTCCTTGATATTGGATCGACTGCTCATATAGCGTATCCCATGTGATGTTCGGTGCTAAATCTCTTGTAAATCGATACTTTTCGATAGGGTGATATAAAAAGTCGCCTTCAGAGCTGCTAATTATAAGCTGAGAATAGTCAAACACTGTGGTTGTTAATTTTTCAATTAAGGTATTTGCGCTAACGTTCATAATTAAGAAAGCAAAACGCTTACCTTCTTCACTGTAAATAGGGATAGAAAACCGTAACATCGGCTTATATGGAAATGTCACTTCTCCAAACTCGCGATTCAACGACATAGGCGATAAATATATTTGCTTAGCTTCAAGCTGCGAACTCGGTAAAAAATACAGCTCCCCACTTTTGGGTTGTAACGAATAATCGGGTACAGCCTCAACTGAAGCACCTCGGCGCTGCACACGAATAAGCTCTTCTCCTGTTGCGGTAACGGCAATAACACGCAATTGCTCAATATTTAAATTATTTTCCATAAAGCCAATAAAGATAGTTTCTAATCGCTCTTTCCACTGTTTATAAGTGGTTCCATCATATGGGTCTATACCATTATTATAATGGGCTCTTGGTAACCCTGAAATCGGCGGTGTAGAGTGTAAAAAACTAATATCTGATTTTGATCGAGATATAAATGAAGTCACCACCTCCCTTAATCGCTGATTTGTTGTTGAAAACTCGCTGTCTATTTGCGTTAACACATCTTTTTTTACATGCGTTTCAAATAGTAAAACCGCCAAAACCAACAACAGACCAAAAAAGAACGTGATCCACCTAAGAAACGTCTTTGAAGATACAACTGACTTATTTGCTTTCATGGAAATATTCATCTTTAGCCCTTTGTTACTAATGCTTAGTTAGGGGATTACACCACTTTAATAGTACCGCTCTTAAACACTCATAACTTATTGGTTTGCCGATAAAATCATCCATACCAGATTCAAAACAACGCTGCTTATCGCTACCTAGTACATTTGCAGTTAAAGCTATTATCGGTGTTGTTAAAAAAGCTGGCATCGTTCTAATTTTAAGTGTTGCTTGAGGCCCATCAAGAACAGGCATTTGCATATCCATAAAAATAATATCAAATGCACACATTTCGCACTGTGCAATCGCCTGCTCACCATCACCGGCTATATTGATACAAGTGATATTAAACTCTTTCAAAAGCGCTTCAATAACAATTTGATTAATCTCATTGTCCTCAACAACTAATACGTTTAAGTTAGACAGATCAATCTCTTGCGGTGCTGGTAATTTAGTATTTTCATGTTGTCGACTCGCTTGTTTATCACCCCTTTGAGTCTTTAATTCAAAATAAAAAAGCGAGCCTTTACCAAGCTCACTTTCTACCTTTAAAGGTGCATCCATAAGCGCTAATAACTTACTGGTAATAGCTAAACCGAGGCCTGTTCCGCCAAATCGGCGTGTAATCGAGGTATCGGCCTGTGAAAAAGCTTCAAAGAGTGTCTCAATATGCTCGTGTGATATACCTATACCAGTGTCCGACACACCAAACGACAATATAAGCTCATTATTCGCCTCTTTCTGAACATTTACATTTAATGCAACACTTCCTCTTTCAGTAAATTTAATGGCATTGCCTAACAAATTTATAAGTACTTGCTTTATGCGTGTTTCATCTCCTGCAAAAATAATATTCTCTTCGTCTGTCGGCGATGAAACAAAAAGCTGCACTTGTTTTGCATTTGCTTGTTCACTAAATAGTAGCTTTAACTCATCTAGCATTTTATGTAAATCGATTGATTGGTTTTCAAGCTCAACTTTTGCGGCTTCAATTTTACTCAAATCGAGAATATCATTGATGATAACTAGCAGGCTGGCGCCTGAAGACTGAATAATCTCTAACATTCTTGCTTGTTTATCTGTCAAAGAGGTATTGCCAAGCTGTCGCGCCATCCCCAAAATTCCATTCATAGGAGTGCGGATCTCATGACTCATATTTGCCAAAAATTCAGATTTGACCTTAGAAGTATGTTCCGCTGCTTTTTTTGCAGAAATAAAGTCTTTACTTAACGCCCTGAAACGATTTGCAGCACCCGCTAACAAACCGATTTCATCTTTGCGTGTTAAATCGTGAATGGGCGCCGATAGGTCACCATTAAGAAAGCTTTGAAAACTTTTGGTCAATAGTTTAATAGCATGTGCTATATGAAAGTGAAAAAATAACGCTAGTCCAATGATATACAAGATAGCGCCTACTCCGAGTAGCTGTAAAACATACTCTGTTTTTGAAATACTAACTGAGCCGGTTTCTTTTATTGTAATTAAACGTGACAGTGACTGCTCTCTAAGTGTATTTGCTAATGCACTAAACTCAATGGCATCACCCGCCATAACAACATTAACTAGACTTAAATAGTTACGATTTGCTTGGACGCTTTTAGTAAAAGCTTGCTGGTAATCTACAGCTAACTGAACTGTTGGGTTTTCGATCCTGTTTTGCTGCTTTTGCAAAGCTAATTTGGAGCTTGAGAGACTTTGCAGCGCCTTAATGACTTGTTGACGCTTAGAATAGTCCTTTTTAGTTAAATAAAGCTGCGCATTGTGGTGTAATGTGTGCCATATATTTATATTTTGCGTAATTAACAACTTATCTTTTAAATCTGCGGTCAGTTGTAGTAAGCCTGTTAAATGGGCAACAGCGCCTAAATAAATACGTGGCAGCTCTGTATCTATCAATGCTGTTTTTATATTATAGCGCTTTTTTAGCACGCTTAGATTATCACCATACCTAAGCACGAGTTCAGACATGGCATCGATATAAATTTTATCGTCAACTTCATTATTTTTTTTATCTATTGCTTTTAAACGCTGGTCAATACTTTGGTAGTTCTGTTCAATCTTAGCAAATACCGCATCACTCCCTGATGCGCCATAGACCGAAATATCACGTTGCATTTCAACAATATCTTTGTTTATTCGTAAAATACCAATGGCATGACTACTAATATCCGTAATATTATTTACCGATGTATCAATTGCTTCTAAGCGTTTATCCATGACGATGTAGCTGATACTGAGTGTAATTACCACCAGTGCTAACGCTAATGTCATTTTCGCTGCAATAGAACGCGATATTAAATGTACCAAACGACGTCCTTAAGCATTAAGTAGTTCATACCATTTATCTAAACTATAATCGTAATTTTGCATTACGGTATTCCACACAGCTATATTTGAAAAACGTTTAATATAACTTCCACCATCGCGAGTCTGGCCAGCTTGTACAGAAATTTTACCATCCGTTCCAATCAGCTCAGTGGTTGCTTCTTTTCCCTCGTACCAATAATCCCACTCAGGCTTAGACATTAACGGCTGGCTACGCTGTGGGTTAGATATATAGTAACCTTGTCGAGCAATAAAGGCTCCAGGATAACCAGATAGCCACCAATTCATATATTCATAAGCCGCATCTTTTACATGCCCCGAGGTATTAGCAGATAAACACATAACACCATGCCAAGCACGATACCCTTCCTTCGGGGATGCATTGACAACAGGGATACCTTGGCCTCTACAGGCACTCACACCCGGTGAAAACATACTTTGGATATTAACGCGCTTTGTCTTCATAAAATCCACTGACTGCGGTACTGATGTCCAGAAACCAGAAAAGTGGCCTTGCCTTTTTTTCGATAATAAAATTGCAAACAATTTATCTAATTCGCCAATGCTCATGTTGCCAATGTCGTTAAATGTCATCAGACCTTGGCCCTGAGCAGCAAGCGCAGCATCAAATATGCCTATTGTTGGTGCATTAACAAGGGCCACTTTTCCTTTATTTTTATCATCCAGCAACCAAGACCAAGACTCAGTTTCATAGGCTTGCCCCTTTTCGATGTAATCTGTGTTATAGCCAAATGAGTCAACATTGTGGACATATGGCATAAAGCTTATTTTTTTTGTAGGTGTACTTGCTAATGAGCCATCATTTTGAACAAATAAAATTTTGTTTGGTGCATCACCTGCCCCTAGTTTGGCCGAGGGGGTTATTTTACCTATTTTAGTAAGGTCATTTATTTCATTCCAGTAGACAAGCCTATCGACGTCTATTGGTTGAATAGCACCGGCTTGCCATAGGATATTTATTGAGTCTGACCACTGTTCATAAAGGTCAAAAGAAGTTGGATCCGCAGCAGCTTTTTGTAAAACAGCTGCACTACCCATAGGTATAAATTGTAAATTTATACCTAGCTCTCGCATTGCTCGCTGCCGAAGCTCTTCTTGCAATGTAACGTGAGTGCCCATGACGCGCAAAGTTGTTACTTTTTTAGCAAATACATAAGGCGCTTTGAATGCGAGTGTTGATACAGCGGCCCCGGCACCAACTGTACGCAGGAAGTGTCTACGATCAGGTGAATAACTCATTATTATTTATCCAATACCAATGTCCCTAAGAGAAAAAGTATAGACTAAACAATAAAAAAAACAGCAAATTAGATCTCATAATTAATTAAAACTACTAAGGAGCCAAATTAAACAACCTGTAATTTATAGCAATTACGGCCATCTCGCTTGGCGCAATATAGTCCTTCGTCAGCCAATGAGATCAACTCATTAAGCTCCATTGTGCCCTGTTTCTCATACGTTACTCCGCCAATACTAACAGTAACGTGCCCAATGGATGATTGACTATGCTCAATATTTGACTCATTAAGTTGTAGAATTATTTGTTTGCATACGTGCGACATCCCTTCAATGTCGGTATAAGGCAGCACAATCAGAAACTCCTCACCTCCAAATCTAATCGCTACGTCATGAGGCCTTTTTAAACTATTGGCAAACACATCGGCAATTTGTTTTAAACAAATATCACCTTGAAGGTGACCATAATGGTCGTTATAAAGTTTAAAATGATCAATATCGGTCATTAACACACTAAACGGCTTTTTTTCACGCTCTGATTGTTTCAGCGCATTACTGACTTCCTTGTCTAGATAGTGCCGATTATAAAGTCCTGTAAGAGAATCTTTATAAGTCAACTTCATCAACACTTCTAAGCGCAGCTTATTCTCTACGTGATTTGTAGTTCGATGTATAAGCGTTGAGGCAATTACTGGTTTATCAATAAAATCTGCTGCACCAGCTTCCCAACAAGCATTCTGAGAATCAGTATCATAAGTTGCAGTAATAAATACAATAGGAACGTGCGCAAACAATATATCCTGTTTTAACGCTCTGCATACATCTAAGCCACTGATGTCTGGCAAATTTACATCAAGTAAAATGAGATCTGGGATATTGGATTTGCAATAATCTAACGCTTGTAAGCCCATAGCTAGTGTTTCGACTTCAAAGTAATCTTCCATGATAGCCTGTAGTGAAAAGCGAATTATTTCATCATCATCAACTATTAATATTTTACATTGCGTTAATGGCTTAAGAGCTAGGTGCATATATTTCCTTTATTTTTGGCTTGAGTAAGCACGTCCATCATCTCTAAAAAGGGCATTGGTTTACCAAGTAAGTATCCCTGACCAATGGCACAGCCTAGAGATTGTAGCTTATCTCTTTGTTGGCTTGTTTCAATACCTTCCGCCACGATCTGTAGGCTTAATGAATTAGCCAAGTCGATAATTGCAGTAACAATATCAAGCGATTGAGAGTCACTAATCATATCACGCACAAAAGACTGATCAATCTTCAGCACATCAAGAGGAAATAGTCTCAAATATGACAGACTAGAATACCCCGTGCCAAAATCATCAAGCGCAAGGCTAACCCCCATATCAGCGATCGCCTGTAATTGCTTTATCGTTTGTTCGAAATTATCAATCAGTGCTGATTCGGTTACCTCCAGCTCTAAATAACGACTTGGTAGCTTAGTTTTTTCTAATATCGATGCAACCGTATCAACCAGCGAAATACCAGTGAATTGTTTAGCTGAAATATTAACAGCGACTTTCTTTGGGTATCCTGCATCAAGCCACTTTTTAGCATCAATACAACTTTGCTCCAAAACTTGTTCACCTAAACGGTAAATTAGTCCTGATTCTTCGGCATATTCAATAAAATTAAGTGGAGATATAAATTCTCCAGTGTCATCTTTTAGCCTCACTAATCCTTCAGCACCAATAACGTCGTGAGTCACTAAGTCATATTTTGGCTGATAAAGCACAACAAGATCATTGTTATCTAGCGCGTTGCGTAAGCAATTACCCACTTTTAAACGCTTAGTCATTTCAACTTGGAGATCATTACTAAAATAATAATAGCTATTAGCGCCTTCTTGTTTTGCTTTATACATTGCTGAATCTGCATGACGAAGCATTTCCTCTACACTTGATGCATCATCAGGATACACACTTATCCCCAAGCTTGCTGAAAGGACATGTTGCTCATCAGCTAATCTGAAAGGTTTAGCGATGACATCTAGCACTTGACTAATAAGCGGTTCAAGACCGAATGTGTCTTTTTCATAGGGAACAACAAGTGCAAATTCATCGCCGCCCACTCTTGCAACAGTAATATCATTACATGCAAATTTATCAAGGCTATGACCTATATGGGCAATTATTTCATCACCAATATGATGTCCTAAAGCATCATTTATGTACTTAAATTTATCTAAGTCAAGAAGCATCAGGCTCACTTTAGTATTATTAAATGAGGCTCTAGCTATTCCTTGAGTTAACCTGTCATGAAGCAATACGCGATTGGGTAATGCAGTTAGTTGGTCGTGATGAGATAAATAAGTCATTTGAACTGACATAGCAAGGACTTCGCTAACATCTTGAAAAACCATTACTGCACCACGCTTATTACCATCCTTATCTAATATTGGAGCCGCACTATCTTCGACTCGGTGCAGCATACCTTGCCGGCTAATTAACTGCGTGTTTATAGCCATAGCAACAGGACGATTTTCCTTCAGAGCAACTGATAAAGGATTCATAGAAGGTATTTTTGTTGAGGCATCTCTAAGTATCATTACTTCTTCAATATGTCGCCCTCTAGCCGCAATTTGTGACCAACCGGTTAGACGTTGCGCTACTGGATTTAGGTAAGTTATACACGCATGCTCATCAGTAGAAATAACACCATCAGCAATAGAGTCTAACGTGATCCGTAAGTGCTCTTTTTCAGCAGCCAAAGCTGCTTTAGTGCGCTGAATGGTTTTTTCTTGAATTCGAATTTTTGTATGGTTTTCAACCCTCATTCGACATAAAGTTAAATTCAAAGGTTTAGATATGAAATCAATCGCTCCCAATGAAAGCGCTTTTTGCTCGATGTCAGGATCATTATGAGAAGTGATGATCAAAACGCGTAAATCACCAAGATGAGGTCTTTTTTGTATTTCTAGTAATATGTCAAATCCACTAACATTGGGCATTTCTAGATCGAGTAAAAGTATATCTGGTATAAACTCTTCAATAAGAGCGATGGCATCCTCACTTTTATTACATGAACAAATAAACCCAACATCGTCCAGAACATGCTCTAGTTGCAAGGTGTTGATCTCTTCATCATCTATAACGAGAATTTTACAAAGCTCTGCCATTTAAACGCTCTCCATAATCTAATTTGCCTATAATTAAAGATAGTCCTAATCTCTATGAAAAGCGATACAGCCCAGTTTTAATATATATTGAATTATCATCCACATAAGTGGAAACAACTCAAATCACTATATAATCCTAAAGAGGGTTGGAATAAAAATAAGCCTGTAGGACAAAGGTTGCTTCTCAAACTTCAACAAATATGAGCTATTCGAATACAACTAGAACTATTTTATAAAGTAAGAGATCTGGCGCTTTTTAACCTCGCTATCGATAGTAAACCAAGAGGGGGGAGGTGAGTAAATGACATCGCACATGGTAAAACAATCCAATCAAGGCCTATTGTTGCTCAGAAAAAGACAGGTATGTGGCACAAGTAAAGTCGACCAAAATGGAAACACATGCTAAAAATATTTAGCCCGTATTTCGCTTTTTAGACAAACTTCACAAAAGTGCCCTAGCGGTCATTCAGGGATTATATTCTATCTGAAAATGTCACTGATTGACGATTTAGTAGCTATCACTTACTTCTTATTGCTTACCAACATTAATAAATTCCGCATAAACTTCTAAGTCAATTTGATCCCCAACAATCGGTATATAACTGTCCATGCCAAAGTCAGAACGTTTGATTTGACCGACCGCGCTAAAACCAATGGTGTATTTTCCTGTAATCCAGTTGTCTGCTCCACCGTGAAATGTGGCTTTAAACGTCACAGGTTTGGTAACACCTCTAAGAGTTAAATCACCTGAGAAATTAAAATTGTTATCAGATATAACCGTAACGGTGTGGCTAGTAAATGATGCCTGCGCAAAGCGCTCACTGTTAAACCAAGTGTCATTTTGTAAGGTTTCTGCTAAGTCAGCATTATTAATATCAATAGAGCTAATATCCACCACTGCGTTTAATGACGCGGCAGTCATGTTATTAGGATCAAAGTTGAGTTGTGCATCAAATTTATTAAAACGCCCTACATAGGTTGATAACCCTAAATGTTGGATTTTAAATATTAATGCAGCATGTTGACTGTCTAGCTGATATTCGCCCGCTTGAAGCGCTATCAACTCAGATTTAACAGTTGGTGCAATCCAACTCACACAACTTGTCAGTAACAGCGCAGCACACATAACTGAGACCGAATGTATAAATGTTCGCATTGTATTCTTTAACGCTGAGTTCATAGTAGTTAAGCCATTAGTGATGTGTTGAGTGTAGGTAAAATAAAACGTCATTTTTCATAAAATCAAAATATATAATGCCTCATATTTTCCATTTTAACCTCTCTTTTATATTATGATGGAGTGAAGCCGCGAATTTTTCGTCTATTAATCAATCGTTTTTACATAACTTGAGCTGCGGGATTTGAGCGGTTGAAATTTAACCCTTTAGTAAAATTGGTAATTAATTATTAGCGTTTTGAAGCGTCCGTTATCTCAACAAACCTGCAATCGATGCGAAAACCCTCGAATGTTTACTTCTCGATCAAAGCCGAACTACTCAAAATTGCAATGAGCAGTCAGTCAAGCAAGGGAGATGCAATCCCATTACTCTTAATATTAAATCCGCAACCATTAATTATTATGAAATTTAGCTAATTACTCGAGTATTCTTTACCTAATGTTTTTCTATTGTTATTTGTTTACGACTTTTCGTATCTATCTTCACAAGTCCACCAATAGGAAAGCATATATGGGGTGTTGTATGTCCAAAGTTTAAGTTATAAAGCACGGGAATTGACTCTAACTCTTGTTTAGATTGTATAATCTTTTTAAGTAAGTCTTCAGATACTTCTGACTTTAATTGAAATTTCCCAATGACTATTCCTTTAACTCTGTCGAAATGTTTTTGGTGAATTAATGATTGCAGATCTCTGTCAAAATTTGAAGGGGATGTTAACTCGTCATCTTCAAGAAATAGTACAGAATTTGTTAAGTCAGGCATAAATTCAGTTCCTTGAAGCAGATTTAAAGTACAAAGGTTGCCTCCAAGTATTTTTCCTTCAGCTTTACCATGATTTAAAACTTTTATACCATTGTCTTTATAAAAGCTTCTTTTTTCCTGATCTAAAAACCATGAATCATCACTCCATTGTTCGGGGTTTATCACTTCATAAGGATCACTTGAGAATAAACACTTTTTAATATAATTTATCGAAAAATCAATACCTTTAAGCATCCCCAAAGTTGAATATGCAGGCCCTGAGTAAGTTATTAGTCCGGTTTTATGAAATAAGGCATTTGATAAAGCTGTAGTATCAGAATACCCACATATAATTTTTGGATTTTTTTTAACAATATTATAGTCAATATACTTTAGTAATTGATTTACATTATCGCCCCCGATAACAGTAAAGATAGCTTTTACCTTTTTATCTAGGAATGCTTCATGTAAATCTTCAATTCTTTCTTTTATAGATGAAGACGAAAAATCATCTATCGACTCACAGTTTTTTGAAAATGACAATTTTAGGCCAAGCTCTTCAAACCTTGTGTTTGCTATTTCTCTCGTCTCTTGGTCAATAATTGATAAACTTCTTGAAGGCGCAATTATCCTAACTTCATCATTCATTTTTAACTTATTGGGTATTATCAATTTACCTCCTACAAGATACTCTAAACAGCATGCACATCAAAATTGAGCGAACTTCACAGCTTTCAATAAATAGCTCCTAGCTCAATACTTTCGGCGTGTCGCTCCTAGTCGCAATATGTGGCGCAGAAAAGCTTGGCTAAAATTAGGAACGAAGTGACGCGGGCTAAGCTTTTTGCGTCCCTTTCATTATTGCTTTGTTATGTGTCATCGCCACATTTGTTTGAGTTAGCTTTAATTTTTGGCATTTGAATTTGTAAAAGTATAAAAACAAGAACTAAGGGTGCAAAAGCAAGCCAAGATAGATTAAGCACAACCCAAAAATAGCTAAACCAGCACATAACCGCAATAAGCGAGAATACTTTGAGTAGTTTGGGAAATATAATGATATCGCCCATTGCGACCATTATACCACCATAAAACAATGCTCCAACTAACACAAAAGCGGGATGAGGAACTTCAATTATTTCCCCCTGAAACCAATAGAAAAATTCATATCCATAACTGAATAATAAAGGTGACATGATTGTAAATGCTACAAAGACACCCCAAGAATCATTTCTGTGGTATTTAGCGTATTTATTATTTTTTTCTTGAAGTGTTTCCATATCTACCATGACACATAACGCCAACTTACGGAGTCATGTTGCAGCTTTTTGTTATGTGATTGAGCGTAATTTATGATGAATTTCATTTAATACTTCACTCCCCATTGTGTTGGTAACGAGCTCATTCAATTCACCACTTAGAAATTCTTGCCATGAAACTACCTTACATCCCGAGCAATGAGCATACCTTCCATATGCCGATATCACCGTATAATTATCCATGATTGAGGTTTCATATAATTCTCCCCTTGGATTATCGACTCTCCAACACTCAATAGCTTTAGGCGGAATATAATTCATAGTTTAAAGTGATTCTTTCACAATTTTCTGCCACTCACTAAATGACTCTGCTTCCCAATTGTTGCCAGGCTTTAAACCTTCTGGGGCGTATTCTTTCGGCTTGCCGCCAAACCAATTAAACCACTTAGAAAGACTAGCGTCTGGTATCTGAACTAGTGGTACATCAAATTCTTTGATATAGAATCTGGAGCCTACAGGAAAATCATTTTTACTTGGCAAATTCATATTATGGCTCCCGAAGATCTCCAACATAACGAGCCAGTAGAATTACTCGTTTTTATTTTCATTGATGCTTCAACCATAGCCTAGTTCCTATTTTGATTCAATCGACAACTGACTTTCACATAAAATATAAAGGAGGATTTGCTGTTGCTTTAATTGGCGTTTTGGAAGGTATTACAGGTGCTTAATGGCTTATTTTAAGATGTAAGGGCTTACCTTTATTAATGCATCGTATTTTACGCTGCTAATATTAGCCTTCAAGTTAGTTCTCATTTACTTCTCTTTCTCTGCTCTTTGTGCAAAAAATATTTAATTGAATTATTCACAAAGAGGTTCAGAAACGCTGCGCTTTAGAAGAATATAAGCAAATGCAGTGCTAATAATGTAAATATTATTGCGTAGCGCTCCTTATATGTGTTTGCCGTAAGCTACTTGCTTAACAGCCGCATCGACAGACGAAGTAAACAAATTTGTTTATTGATTTAGAGTTGACCGCCATTATATAAAACGGTCAAAAAGACTACTAGTGCCTATTGATAGTGTTAAGGCTCATATGTGTTAAACGTTTTACCCATACATTTGCAAATATTCAAAGTTCTCACTATCAAAGATTTGTGGAATTAATGAATGGCCTCCAAACATGTTATTTTCGCTGTAGAAAAAATCAACGCTATCAGAGGATAAGAAATTTACTCCATCCAATCGCAGGTTTTTATCGAACTCCATGGCTGTCAGTATTGGTTCATCATCTTCCCGCCAGTCTTCATTGTACGATTGCAGGCTGTTTTCTATTATGTAGCCTCTGGCTTTCTTGTCGTATGCATCCAAAGAAGAAAGAATCCTTTTGGCCAGAGTAATCGTGTATTCTAACTTCTCTCCATCTGGATCAACATGAATGCGAACTTCATCTCCTTTAAAATTGAAACTACCTTTGTAGGTACCTTCAATTCTTTCATCCATTTCTAGATTATCTAACGCTTTCTCGTACATAACTCTCTCTGACGTTTAACTAGCCTGTAGAATAACTCGTTTTTAATTTATTTTTATTAATGTATCAACCATAGCCGAGTTCCTATTTTGATTCAATGAAACTAAACAAGACAGTCACTCTAATTGAACAAACACAGCCGTTACAATAAAATTACTTTTTAGGTTAAGAATTTATCTTTTACTACAGGGTTACTTTTACTTCATCCATTAAATAAGTCATTAGCATTCTTAAACCTAAATTACATGCATAAAATGACATCAGTTTTTAACTTTTTACTGAGTAATTCAAGCGCTATGCCAGTAGTTTTTTACAATTACTGATATTTGCACGCCGCTTCCGATTTAAGTTTTCACCGTAACGTTATTGTGAAGACAGCCTGCCTACTGCGCCGTGAAATACGCGCGTAAATTACGTGGTGAGTTCTAACCAGTTTTTTTCTAGTAAAGGTAAGTGTGTACTTTTAATATACCCTCGCTTGCTTTACCATATACAACGTCCTGTTAGCTCAACGAATTCAAGCTACGATTTAAGCTCAAACGGTAACCCTTTTGGCATGATTTGACGTGGTATACCTGCAAAGCGAAGTAGTTGTTTTGGTTGCTTGCCATCTTTGGCGCATGTTAAACGTTTTTTAACACTAATATGGCCTGACTCTTCAGGTGTTTTTACCATCTTAGCTCTAATCGGATTTAAATAAACATATGCCATGCAGGCTGCTAATGCTGCTTCATCAAGTAGTACTTGTGACCTAAATCCCCCCTCCCCCTCTGCGGTGCCCGTAGGATTGACCGGTAAAGTGGTCTTCGCCACATAAAAATGCACGCCGTACGCAACGTGAAATACAGTGATAATATTTTGTATCAACCAAACTTACTTGACGCTTTCTTGCGATTTCAATAAGACACCCTGCTCATTTTTTGCACTTAATAAAACTTAGTACTTCGTTTCACAAAATACAAAATTAAACTGGATGTCTTTGTTATTTTTTCCTTGTTATTTTTAAACACGGATAACGGTTTACACTCGCTTTAAACAAAAATAGTCACTTCAGAGCAATCCAAAAAGCCTATTTTATAACAGTATTAATAAGCAGGACTTTAATTATGCGGCTACCCAGCATCGGTCTTCAGGCAGCTGAAGTCGGCATTTTTAAGCTTTTCTTTCTCAATAAATACCATAAGCTTATCCCCATCATGCCAACACCAGCCAAGCCCATCGTGAGATGCCAGAGTGAGCAGCGGAAGCCATTCATCACCAGGGGTCGGGTCATAAGCAAGCGAACAAAATGACGGATAGCCCAGCATGTAGTTCTCGCGATGGCCTATTAGATAAGGCAGTTCATACAAAAGATTAGTATCGAAAGGCCAGTCACTGCGTAACTCTTCATGTTTGGGGATTTCCAGCCCGGTTTCCAAACGGATTACCTTTGCCTCCTGCGGTACAGCTGCTTGCTCAAACATAACTAAATCATTAATATCCGGATAATAGTAAGCGATCACATATCCTTCAGCACCCCAGAAAATTTCACCGTCGTGATCATAAGCATAGAAGAGTGATAGCAAACCGGATTTGGGCAGCGGCTCAGGACAATCGAGGATTTCAGAAAAATTAATCTGGCCTAAAAACCGGTATTCGCCAACGTTATGTTCTGGCCAGACAAAGTCCTTTGCAACCAGAGGATTACCGCCAAACCGACTCCCAGAGTCACTGGCGACACCATCTGAAAACAAAATATCAACGCTGGATTTACTGATCGAATCCAAATAAGCCTTATGAGGGGAAAAATCTTCATCAGTGCTAATAAAGTCTTCCAAAATTTTAGGGTTCAAACAACTCTCCTTTTATAACGCAAACACAACCGGCGTTCATTCCGTGTCTATGTATATGTTCAACGGGTTATTAACTTAACCCACTATCCAAACCCTTGAAGGGCTTTTGTTTATCTAACGAGCCTGTAGAATTACTCGTTTTTATTTTATTTTGATTGATGCTTCAACCATAGCCTAGTTCCTATTTTGATTCAATCGACAACTGACTTTCACATAAAACGCTAAATTTATATTTCAGATGCTTAACCCTCTCACACTTAGAGTAAGAGGATTATCATCTTTAAAAATTAATTGTGATGCCAATAGATGGTAAAGGCATATCAGGGAACTGGTAGTCTTTTTCAAACTCGCTGTAGTCTTGATTGTATTCTAGCTCCTGTACTGCGCGTGAAGCATACGTTTATATTCAATTACAGGGTTCACCCTCAGCCGCACCACAAAACCTGTTGTTGTACCTTTACTCTAAAAAAGAAATGTGGCAAAGTGCGCACTTCTCGGGGGAGTAGCCTGCTTGATGCCTTTTAACTTAAAGCGCAGCAAGTAAACTTATCAACATAATTGCACCTCATGTGCATGGTAAGTTTGTAATGTAGCAAGCATTATCGGCAAGACCTGGGTAAACACTATCCTCATGGCGGGAGATAGGCGTTTACCTTGGTTTAATGTTCCCGCCTTATAGAAGTAAAATGGATACATTTATCACATCAACCGTCACCGTTGCTTTAGCTGAAATAGGCGATAAAACGCAACTTTTATCCCTGTTGTTAGCTGCCCGCTTTGCCAATAAACCTGCACTTATTTTAGGTATTTTAGTCGCTACTATTATCAATCATGGTTTGTCTGCATGGTTGGGCGATTATTTATCGCAAAGCTTTACCTCTTCGTACCTGCCTTGGATTGTGAACGGCTGTTTTATTGTCGTTGGCTTATGGCTACTGATCCCAGATAAAGATGAAGAAGTAAGCAATAAATACGATCAATACGGGGCTTTTTTAGTTGCCTTGGTGCTGTTTTTCATTGCCGAAATTGGCGATAAAACCCAAATAGCAACAGTATTGCTTGGCGCTCAGTATCAATCAGTGTTGTGGGTAACCATAGGAACCACTGTAGGTATGTTACTTGCCAATGTGCCGGTTATTTATGCTGGCAATGCCTTGCTAAAACGTATTCCAATGGCAAAAGTAAGAATGCTTGCTGCAATAGTGTTTGTTGCTTTGGGTTGTTACGGCCTAGTTACTAGCTAACTTTATCTGCACGTTACAGCACCGGCGAATATAGTTTTGCTGGTGCTTGGCGTACACTAAATGTTTGCGTTGTGAGGATCAGGGAACAACATACTAATAAAACACTAACTGCACCCATGATACCAAACCATTGCAATAATGAACGCTGCTTACGCTTTACTCTCAGCCAATTCATATACAATCCAGCCATACATATACAGGTCATTAAACAACCAAACACAGCCCAAATTAACTTCGTACCTAGCCCTGCAAAGTTGCCAAAATGCAAAGGATCGGCGGTATCTTTAATGCGCGCGACAATAGGTAAATCTGCGGCTTTTTGAATTGCCAGTACATCTGCTGAAGCTGGATCTAAATACACTTTATTAGCTCGTAAACGTACTAAAATGTCATCATTATCGCCCAGTACCAAAACCGGTTTATTTGCTTTACTTGGGTATTGTATAGCGCGAATATGTAAACTTGGAAACGCTGATTGCGCCGCGTTTACCATGGCACTTATCGCTGGCGGATGCGCGACATCAGTTTGTAGATCCGTAACCTCTGCGGGGGGGGTTATATAATGGTCAATTTTGGCTGTTTGTAAGGTGTGTTCAACTAAGTACCACACGCCAGTAATAGCCATGACCACAATAAACCAGTAACTCCAAAGCCCCAGTAATTTATGCCAATCAGCCCAGCTGCTACGATTGGTTGTTTTTAATTGCCGTGGCTTTTTTAAAAAATGTCGCCACCACTGGCGATAAACAATCGGACTAGTAACCACTAAAATAACCAAGAGAATGGCTAAACTCGTGACGATCAACTTACCTGTCCAACCCATCGATAGATTCATGTGCCAGTTACGTAAAAAGCGCGATACTCTCCCCCACTGACCTTCGCCAAGCCATTGCCCCGTCGCACCATCAACATACACAAACAAAAACTGTTGCTGCCACTTAAGCGACACTTCGGTTGCTAAGTAAGGTTGTTGATGGCGCAATATGCTAATGATTTGGCTGCCAGGATAACGCTGGGCAAGTGTATTCTCAATTGCAGCAAAGTCAGTATTAGGGGAATGCGAGAGGGCACGAAATTTACTATCACTAAGATATTCAATTTCGTGGCTCAAGGTTGCCAACGTGCCAGATAAACACGTTATCAATAACAAGCTGCCAACCAAGAGCCCTGCCCAAGCATGTAAGTTAAACCACTGCTTTGCTTTCATAGTACGAAATTGTCAGTTTAGAATGTGTACTTAGCCGACAAATAGACGCGGCGTGGTTCCCCCGGGAAATGCCCAGCACGAGTTATAAAGCCACTTGATGCATACTCTTTATCAAACACGTTTTTAACTGAGAGCTGCCAAACCCATTGTTGATATTCAGTCTTCCAAGCCATGTTATAAACGGTATACGGCTGTACTTTATCACCGTCTAAACTGACTTGTTCATCAACATAATCAAGACCTGCCGCGATTGATGAGTGCAACTGCGGTAACTCATAACGCGTCCACAACCCTGCGGTATTTTGTGGCGCATTGGCAAATTTATCGCTGCCTTTTGCTTGCGCGGAAAATTTTTCACTTTGCTCAACAATACGCGTGTCGTTGTATGCGTAACTTGCTGTGATCACTAAACGTTCGGTGACATCGCCAACAATCTCAAGTTCAAAGCCTCGGCTGTCAACTTCGCCTAACGCTTCCATTTGATCAACGCCGGTGTCTGATAACTCAGTGCTGGCTTGTAAAATATTGTTACGGATAATGCGGTACGTTGCCATATTCACAGCCAACGAGTCATCAAGTAACTTAGTACGTAAACCAAGTTCACGAATATTGCTGTGCTCTGGTTTAAATGGCCCGCCTACATCTTGATTTTGATTACTGGCCGATTGTGGCATAAAGCCTGTGCCATACAGCGCATAAGGGAAAAAGGTATCGTTTAAGTTATAACTTGTGCCAATACGATACGTCACATCGCTGTCTGAAAACTCGGTGTTATTAAGGACATCGGTGTCTTCAAAACGATCGTACCGTAAGCCAACCGTAACATTCCATTTATCGGTAACATCAACTTGGTCTTGTGCATACAGGCCAATACGTGTTGACTCAGTACTTGATAAACGCGGTGTTACGTTTGCCAAATCATAATCATCTTTTGAAGTCAATCCATACACAGGATTTAATATTGAGATCCCTGGCACTGGGCCGCCTTTGCTGGCTTGTACAGCTGTTCTATATGCAGATTCAAACTCATGCTTATACCAATCTACACCCACCAGCATCACATGTTGCATAGCGGCAAGCTCAGTGTCAGCAATTAAATTGGCAGTAAAACTAAGCCCGGTATTTTCGCGTTGTTGATCACGAAATTCGCGCTCGCTCCAATCCAGTACTCCATCGCCATCTGTGTCAATTAGTCCACGCGGCTCATGATAGTTTTGATTGGCATCGTTACTAAAATAACGCGCAGTGATATCACTGCGAAATACCTCATTAAATTGGTGCTGAAAACTTGCTTGAAACACGTCAGCAATAACGGTTTGATAATCCGTTGCTTCATTATGATTCCAGCTTATGTCGGCAATAAAGTTACCGTTTTTATCCACTGGCACGCCACGTAATCTAGCGCCGCCTAAATCTTGATCAACATGGGTATATTGCAATACCAGATTAGTGTCGTTATTAAAATCAAAACGATAGCCTAAATCAATAATAGTATTATCTTCGCTGGTATTTTCACGAAATGGTTTATCTGAATCTTTATAAACACCAACACGGTAGGCTTGGGTCTGTGCGTCATTGGCACTGCCCGTTGATTCGACTGCGGCACTAAAAAAATCATCATTACCCAGTTCAACTGCAACGGTTGTTTTACTATCATAGCTGGGCTTTTTGGTCATATAATTAATGATCCCGCCAGGGTTACCACTGCCGTACACAGCGCCACTAGGGCCTTTTAAAACAGCCACTTGCTCAATATTAAACAACTGTGGTACCGCAAAACCACTAAATGGGTCACCTTTTACACCATCGTATAAAATTTCATCTTGGCGAAAACCACGAAACGTAACACCTGAGTAACTAAAGCCATTAACACCCGCAATATTGCTGTACAGATCAGTTACTTGACGTGCAGCCTGATCGCTGATTAACGCTTGCGGAATAACCTGGATTGACTGTGGAATTTTCTCTAGCGGCGTATCGGTACGAGTACCAAACGTTGATTCTGTTGGGCGATACAGTGAAAACGCTCGTCCAACGACTGAAATGGTTTCTATGTCGTTTTTTACAACAGTAGACTCATCAGTTGCAGATCCTGCTGCTGTTGTTTGCGCAGCAACGACAACAGGCGTCATGGTAATAGAACTTAGGGCTAATGCTATTAAAGAAGGTTTCATTGATATTTATACAGCAATCAAAATAATTTACGGCATGATAATAAAAACCACTATCATTTACAATGCTGAAGTGAAATTATTCTCTTCTTGTTGCCAAGCTTATTTAACAATCTTTAAAATCTCTTTAAATACAGGTGTCGCTGCCACTTCGGTCCATTGAAAAATCACACTTTCAGCGCAGCTGATCACAGCACCTGCTTGTCTTAGCTGAGCTATAGCTAAATCGCGGTGCAGATCATTACGCGAACTAACCGCATCCATGACTAAAAACACCTGATAACCTTGCGCCAGTAAATCTAAACAAGTTTGTAATACGCATACATGCGCTTCCATACCAACTACAATAATTTGCGGGCGTTTATAGCTAGCAATAAGCTCTAAAAAACCGTCCTCTTTACACGCGCTAAAGTGGGTTTTATCAAAGAACTCAGCTTGCCCAATCTGAGCTTTTAATTGCTGATCAGTTTCGCCAAGCCCTTGTTTATATTGTTCAGTGACTAAAATAGGAATATGCAACAATTGTGCAGCTTTTACTAATTGCACTGTGACCTGTTTTACTTGTTCATAACGAGGCATCGCAGGACTTAATTTGTCTTGAATATCGACAACTAACAGCAGACTTTGCATGGTGTGAGCATTAAATGAATGAGGCAATGTGAACATCCGTGATCTAAACATAACTAACAGCATAAGTGATTTGTTATACAAATGTATATCTTATATAGCTAATTCTTTAATTCAACTGTAAATTGTTATGCTATATTTACTAACGGCTAACAACCACTTTATCTCAGGGGAGCAGTACCTTAAGTGCGATTGAGAAACTTTTTTTTCATCTTATTTAGTATTTTATGCACTTGGTTTAGTGTTAATTCCAGTGCTCAAAGCTATGCTCAGCAATTGCAACGCTTATCCACGGATGAAGGGTTATCACAAGGCCACGTAACTAGCACACTGCAAGATAAACTGGGATTTATTTGGATCGGTACATTACAGGGTTTAAACCGGTTTGATGGCTATGAGGTAAAAATATTCTCTGGTGAATACTCACTGGATCAACTCTCAATTATTGTATTGTTCGAAACACACAACGGCGATATTTTTGTATCAACTGAGTATTCTGGTGCGTTTCTTATAGATCCTGTGACACTCAAAGTTAGTAAAATTTATTCAGGTAAGTTAAACGCTGAAGATAAACACTTTTCTCCTATTTTTGCCATCGCCGAACATCAGCAGCTGTTTTATTACGCCATTAATCAACATGTGTATGCCTTTGATCCACAAAAAAATACCTATACCCATGAGTTTTCAATCAGTAAAGATGATAATTCTGTCCGCGCAATTACTGTTCATAATGACTTTTTGTATATTGCCACCACTGATGGGTTGTACTCTAAATCATTAATTGATGAACATATAACTAAAATACCTTTAGTTGCCAAGGATAAGCTCAATCCAGATAATAACAATATCAAATTTTTATCCATCGACTCGCAGCTTGGTTTACTGGTTGGCACAGTCGAAGGATTTTATTCTATTGTTTTTAATAACAATGAGTTATTAGACTTCAATAACGTAAAAACGCTACTCGCGGAACATAATATTTGGGATTATGTTAATACCCCTTATGGTGAATTTATAGTCACTGAGGATGGCCTTTATCAATACCATCGCCATACTGATCACAATGAGTTTCTTTTACGTTTTGATCAAAGTAAATTTCACATGACCGACAACACTATTTTAGATGTGATGGTTGATAAAACAGGGCTTATGTGGCTTGCCTCGCGCTCGCAAGGCGTTTTTACTTGGTCCACTTTAGCAAGGCGTTTTGGCAATATTCAAATCACCAGTAATGATAAATTGCACAGCAATGTGATCCTTGCTGTTTACCAAGACGATAACGCCGTGTGGCTGGGCACCGATAATGGCCTAGCCAAAATGCGCCTAGATGAGACTACCGAAAAAACTTACTTAGCCAGCGATGACAGCAAAGCGTTTTATGGCCAATTTGCTGTGTATGGTATTGCCTCGGCGCACTTAAATGAGCCAGACCGTTATTTGTGGTTACTGCTCTATGATGGTCTTGCTTTATTTGATAAAAAAACCGAACAAAAAATAGCTCTACCAATGCAAGGCAATACACAAGCCATTCTCGACAGCGGCCCAGGCTATGGATATCATCAAATCACGACTGATACCTTTGCATTTTTTAGCGAGAATGATTATTTCCTGTATGATGGAAACAGTGGTCAGACTAACGTAATTAAAGGTCTCAAAGGGCAGTTAGATCCCGTCAATGTGCACGCTTTTTTAAAACCATTGCCCAATAAACCCGATGACTACTTGATCAGCGTATCTGGCGCGTTATATCGTTATAATGAGTCCAGCCAAAAACTCACCTTGATCTACGAAGTCGAAAATTATAACCCAATAAATTATGTCACTATCGATGATTGGGTGATCGATTATAACAATACCCTTTGGCTTGCCTCTTCCCAAGAAGGACTAATTGGTCTTGACGCCAACAGTTACGAAGTAAAACACCGTATAAACCTCAGTAATGGCATTAAAACGAAAACAATTGTCGCCTTGCAAATCGACCAATTTGGCTTTTTATGGATCAGCAGTAAAAATGGCCTCTATCGACTCGACTTAAGTTCAATGCAATTAAATGCATATACTGTTAAAGATGGCTTAACTGTGAATGAATTTAATATTGACTCACATACTCAGCTAAACGATGGCCGCTTAGCTTTTGGCAGTACCCGTGGCGTGCTAACACTTGCCCCGCAAGACTTTTTATCTGTCCCTAATGATCGTGACAGCACAGTGACTGAAATCACCGATATATCGTTACTCTCACGCTCACTTAATTATCATCCATTGCAATACGCCAACCAGCCTTTACAACTGACTGATGAAGACATGGGTTTAGAAGTTAGTTTTTCCAACTTTGATTTTCAAAATGTTGATAGAACACGCTATAAGGTGTCATTAACTGGCCCAAGTAAATTAAGCTATGAAAAGCTAAATAACAATAAAGTCTTTTTTACTAAGCTTCCTGCTGGTGATTATCAACTAACAATCGCAGCATATAACTTAAATGACTCAGGCCTCGGTGATGAAAAAACACTTAACTTTACTGTTGCCTATGCTCCGTGGCGCTCGCCACTTGCAATAAGCCTTTATTTATTACTTACGTTTTTAGTGCTATTTGTTATTTTTTGGCAATACCGCTCCCGTCAGCGCATTATTAAGCATACTCATGATGAAATACTGCAATCACAACAACAAACAGAGCTTGCTTTAAACAGTAGTAAAAGCGGTGTATGGGAAGTTGATATTGCCGCACATTGGATAAAGCAGCAGCGCTTAAAACATGAGCTAGGCTATAAAACTTTGCCACAAAAGTTCAATTTTGACGATTTTTGCGCATTAATACACCCAGATGATAAACGTAAAGTTCTTCATGATTGGCATTTATTCATCACTCAAAAAAATGCTCAACAATGGCAGGTCACGTATCGGCTTCAACATGCTAATGGAAACTGGCTTTGGTATCACGATATCGGTAAAGTGATTGAAACGAACGAGCAAGGCTATCCTACAAGATTAGCTGGAATCTATACCAATATAACCGAACAACGTGCTACAGCACAGCAAGCTGCGGTATTAGGCGAAGCCTTTAGCCAAATAAACGATTGGCTACTTATTTTAGACAGTCAACTGACTCCGTTTTCTGTTAATAATAGCTTTGCAGAAGCCTTTTCTATTCAAACAATCCCAGCAAAGCTTGAACTAAAACGGTTTTTAGCAGCACTGGGGAAAAAACAATATGTCGATTTCATCAATATTCTAAAATCATTACAACCGAAACAAAATTGGCGTGGTGACGCTTATATAAAAACTAAGATAAATCCGTCGCACCCTATTCATATTAGTATTACCGCAGTGGCAAAAGACAGTAATGTAGTGAGTTATTATGTGGTGGTTATTTCTGATTTAACCGAGCAAAAACGCGCTGAAAATGAACTACGCTATCTGGCAAACTATGATCCATTAACTAAGCTACCAAATCGGTCACTAATGTATCAAAAGATATCGCATGCGATAAAAGATGCCGATACACATGCCAGTCTAGTTGCTTTACTGTTTATAGATTTAGATAAATTCAAACCGGTGAATGACTCATTTGGTCATGCGGTTGGCGATCAGCTGTTATGTGATATTACCTATCGAATGAATAGTATGCTTGATAAAAATGCCATTGTTGGGCGTCAAAGCGGTGACGAGTTTTTATTATTAATTAAAAACTTAGACTCGCCACAAAGTTTGAGTAACTTAGTGCGTAGCCTCACTGAAGAACTTGCAAAACGGGTGGTGATCAACGATTTTGCAATTAATATCTCGGCAAGCGTCGGTGTGGCACTCTACCCATTTGATGCCGACACCACCGATGAGCTTATTCGTAATGCCGACATCGCAATGATGCATGCTAAGCAATCGGGCCGCAACGGCTTTAAGTTTTTCACTGAACAAATGAATAACCAAATCACCCAAAAACTACTGCTCGAAAATGCCTTAAAAGATGCCTACAAAGACGATTTATTTTTTAATAATTACCAGCCAATTGTTAATAATAAAAGCAAAAAAATCAAAGGTGTAGAGCTATTAATGCGCTGGCAACACCAAGCAGAATTGATATCCCCGGCAGTGTTTATTCCTATTGCAGAAGAAACTGGTTTAATCGATGTACTCACCGAGCAGGCGCTGACCCGTGCACTTGAAGATCTCGCACCATTATTTAAAGCTAACCCACGGTTTTACTTATCGTTAAATCTATCACCTGTGCATATTTTAAAATCTAATTTAACCGAACGCTTATTACTTATTTTAAATCAGCATCATATAAAACCTGTTCAGTTACGTTTAGAGATCACCGAAAACACCTTGCTTGATGACAAAAACAAAGCAGCTAAGCAGCTGCAAGCGCTCAGAAACGCAGGTTTTAAATTATTACTGGATGATTTTGGTACCGGGTATTCGTCTTTAACGTATTTAAGTCAATTTCCAATTGATGTGATTAAAATTGATCAAAGCTTTGTGCGTAATATCGGCCAAGATAGTAATAATGAATCAATCATCAAAACAATCCACACCTTAGCTGAAAACCTAGATCTATATTGTATTGCAGAAGGCGTAGAAACAATTGAGCAAATACGCTTTTTAAACAGTATCGGCTGTGATGACCTTCAAGGCTATTACTTTGCAAAACCAACAACTGCAGAGATTCTCATTGGCGATGCGTATATCCAAGCACTGCTAGAGAAATTGCAAACTACCTAGCTCAATGTATCAGCCCACTTTTTAAGGCATTGAAAAAGTTGGCCGCGATCCACGGGTTTGGCTATAAAATCGTCCATACCCACTTCTAAACAACGTTTTTGGTCGTCTTCAAAAGCATTTGCGGTAATGGCAATAATAATCACAGGACCAAATTGAGCACTGTTGTTACGGATTTCAGCTGTGCACTGATAACCATCCATAATAGGCATTTGGCAATCCATTAAAATAATATCGGCCATATTGTGTTGTAAACACGCCAATGCTTTTTCACCATCGTTAGCAACTTCTATGGTGCAATGGGTGTCACTGAGCATTTTTGCAATAACGATTTGATTGATTTGATTATCTTCTACCAGTAATACTTTCAACCCAGTTAAGTCAGGAATGCTTTGCTGTATATCTACTTCATGGGTAAGTTGCGCTACTTCAATAGGAATGGTAATAGTAAAGCAACTGCCTTTACCAATCTCGCTGTGTAATTTAAGCTTGCCTCCCATTAACTGAACTATTCGCTTACAAATAGTTAAGCCTAATCCTGTGCCACCATATTGCCGCGTGGTTGAAATATCAGCTTGAGTAAACTCACGAAACAACGATGATTGCTGTTGCCCAGAAATACCAATGCCAGTGTCAGTTACAGCCACAGATAAATGATTATCAGCATAATCAATGTTCATCGTTATACTACCAGTTTTCGTAAATTTCCCTGCATTACTCAACAAGTTATTGACAATTTGGCTTAACCTTAGTGAATCTAACTGCACCACATCGGGTACTGACGGGGCAATATTTAATATAAATTCAACGCCTGGCTGTACGCCAGTATTTGTAAACACCTGTGCTAATTGAGTAAGCAGTTTTCGTACATTAACTATATGAATGTCTAGTTTGACCGCCCCCGCCTCAATTTTCGAAAAGTCTAAAATATCGTTTAAAATCAATAATAGATTTTTAGCGCTTTGCTGGATCATTTGCAATTGTTCGCGGTATTCCAACTTCACGTCATCAGCATTAAGTAAAATATCAGTCAGCCCCATAATACCGTTAAGCGGGGTGCGAATTTCATGACTCATATTCGCTAAAAATTGTGATTTAGCTTTGCTGGCCTGATTTGCAGTTGCCACAGCTTTAACTAATTCATCTGTTTTTTCATTTACTTGATACTCTAGCTCTACATTAAACTGTTTTAAATGCAGATTAAGTGCTGCATTTTCAGTGTTTACTTGTTCTAGATCTTTAAAGTTGCTGGTCAATTTAAATGCTAAAGTAGCAAATTGCTGCTGTAAGCTCAGCACCTCCAGCCACGCATTATTTTGAGTCTGTAAATCACTGATTTCAGCTTTAGGATCAAAGGCATCGATTTGTTCAGTAAGCTCATCTATTGGCCTCACTAACCATCGACTCAACTGGGTGATAAAGATACTGATCAAAATAATCACCACAAGAGTTAGTAATAGTGATTGCCCCCACGCACTTGCCGCCACAAGATTAGCGTATTTCCGTTTTAATAAGCTTGCTACATACCAACCTTGTTGCTGTGATAAATATATTTTTACGTAATATTGTTCGCCATCAATGTCGGTGGTCATAATGGCTTGTTGATCACCTTGTAACTGGGTAAATTTATCTTCAGTGAGCTGAGTCAATACCGAATAATGATTAGGTAAGGTGCTAAACACCACGTGTTTTTTGGCATCAAGAATTATCAGTTCACCATCATTATCAAATATGGTTGGCCTAAATTGCAAAAAGGAGCCCAACACTAACGAACCTTCAACCACTCCCTGAAAACGCCCGTTAATATGCACTGGTGCAGAAACACCCACAATGGGTTCATTACCAAATCCTCGGCCCCTAAAAACATTAGAAATATACCCTGTTGGCGAGTCTTTACCGATCGTAAAGTAATCGCGATCGGCAACCGATAAATTGCTGCCTTTTAAGCTTTCTTGCAAACTAAGTGGATTAAATACCTGAGCTATTGCGTTTTCATCCGTAACCATTGATGTAAGAAAGTTAGGGTATAGTGCCATTAACTGACTCAATGCTAACTGTTTATCGACCCCCTGCTCGATGGCTTTTGCAGTTAATACGATGCCACGGCGATAGCCATTTAAATACAGGTCAATTTTTTCAGCAATGTCTTCGGATTTTTCAGCAAGCTGCGCCTTCACTTCATATTCGATACGCGCATAATGATTGTTGGTAAGTACAATGGTGGTTAATAACACCACTAAAATAATGAGGATGCTTACAATGTAATTAAGAATTTTATACAGCGAATTTGGTCGTTTTTGCCACACTTGCTGAATAAAGAAGAAACTGAGTAAATCAATAACGCATAAAACAATGGCTGCATTTAAAAAATACTTAACCAAGGCGGTAATGACCGCCAGTAATGGCAACTCAATGATAAAATAGCCAATGAGTCCCAGCAGCGGAATACCAATTAACAACCAATAAATTATACCGCGAATAAACAGCAGCCGTGCAGTTTTAAAGCTAAAGTGATACAGCCAAAGCACTTCGCCAACAAACACAATTGATGGCCAACAATGCCCCCAACGATAAAAAATAAAAGCCGCACTGATAGTACAAGCAACTAACGCGTAGCGTAAGCCAAATAGCAACAAACAAATTAAAACAAACAGCTGACCAAATAAAAATTCAGAGCTGTCGAGAAACCAAAATGGCAGTAAATTAACAAAACCGGCCAACACGCCTAAAAGTATAGAACAGCTGAATGCAAAATATCGATGCTGAAAAAACGGCAATGGATTGTTCCGTATAAAATAGGCTATATCTAAAAGTAAAATAAAAAACGCATTTTGCCAAGTTAACTAGTTGTATTTAATGCTGACAACCATGACTTTCGATTTGTAATACGCTGTTGCCAACATTAAATTGCCTTGCTAGCAATTGCTCAACTTTAAGTCGGCATGCTTCATCATGTTTTTCTATAGTGCAATGTTGTTTAAGTACCACATGCGCCCCTACAACTAACTCCTTGTCACGGCGCATAACCGTAACATTGTGCACATTTTCTACATGCTCAACTTGTCCTATGGCACTTTCAATATCGGCCACATCGGGTAGTTTTGCTTTATTTAAACGCAGACCTTTAACGCATCCAACAATCACTTTTACACCTGTAAACAAAACAAATAACGCAATCAGCATGCTCGATAAAATATCAATAATGCTCCAACCAGTTAGATAAATAAGTATACCGGCGATAAACGTAGAGACAGTTGAAATCAAATCAAAAAATGAATGTAAAAATACCGCATAAACATTAAAGCTAGCCTTTCTACCTTTATATAATACCCATGCTGCAGCACCGTGAAATAAAAATCCAGTGGCGGCAATAACCGACATTAAATAGCTATTGACGACGGGGCCTTGCCCTTCATGGTGATGTACAAAGCGCTCGCCGCCTTCGTATAAAATCACCAGGCTGATCGCCAAATATAAACAACCGTTGATCAAACCACCGGTCAACTCTGCTTTTTGATAACCATCGTTGTAGTTTTTAGCTAAATGAATCGCTAAGCTCGATGCGATCAAAGCAATAAATAAAGAACTATTATGAACAAATAAATGCCCAGCATCGGCTAATACGGCAAGAGAGTTTGCATAATAGGCACCAATAACTTGAATAACCATAAATGAGCTAGTGATTGCTAATGCAATTAATAATCTACGTCGTGATGCTTGGTGAGTTGTAATGTCGGTCATGAAAAGCGGTTTTACCTGTGCTTAAGTGTGCTAAGAGTCATCATTCTAAAAAACGTTTAAAAGAGTAATGATATACAGTATCAATTGTAGTACTTCCATAAGCCAAACGCACTAAAAACTTAATATCGAGTTAATTTATATATAAAACGGCTAATTAAAATACCATTTTCTTAAAATTGAATGTAAGCTTAATATGTTAATAAGAAGTTGGAAATCCAGTGAGACAGTATTCTGTAGACGAAATTTGGCAATCTTTACAAGCGTTGCCACTTGCAATTGTGCTGTTTGATCAACAAACAGATACGCTGCACGCCAACGCATCAAGTCAGCAGTTACTTAAATTAATGCCAGCAATAAGTCCAGTGGAAAAAGCATTTCAACACTTATCAATTAAACACACAGAAAACCACACGATTGTTGATTATCAGACCTTTTTAACTCCCCAAAATAACACCGAACACATCTATAACATTGCCACAAAACACACACTCCTGCGTGTTACAGTCACCTATAGTTTAATTGGCCCACAGTTAATAATGCTGGCGCTTGAACCGCACACATCGTTTACTGTACACGCTGATTTTGACGAAGTAATAGCAAAAATATCAACACAACTTATTGATATACAAATAGACAACCTCGATCAACAGATCGAAAGCGCTTTAAAAACCATAGGTACATTTTGTGATGCTGATCGTAGCTATTTATTCCAATTTAGTGAAAACGGCAAAGCCATGAGCAATACTCATGAATGGGTTAATACGCAGGTCAAGCCTTTTAAAGAAAAGCTGCAAGATATTCAACAAGATTTATTACCGTATTTTTTTAGTACCATGAACGAAAAGCACGTTTTTAAGGTATCTGATGTAGACTTGTTACCCCCAGCCGCTGCTGCTGAAAAAGCTGAATTTGAATCAGAGGGGATCAAGTCTGTTTTATGTATTGGGCTGCGCTCTGAAAACGCCTTATTTGGTTTTATTGGCTGTGATTGTGTAACACATATACGCCACTGGACCGACACCGACCTTATGCGGATCAAACTGGTAGGTGAAATTATTGCCAATGCACTGAAAAACGTTCTGTATAAACAACGCTTAGAGCAAGCTCAACAGCAATTACTTTTAGCCAACCAAGAACTGCAATCACAAGCAAATCTCGACAGCCTGACAAATATCGCCAATCGCCGCTGTTTTGATCAAACCTTACTCCGTGAAATTCAACGCGCAACACGCTCACATCAACCATTGAGTTTAATCATTTGTGATATCGATTATTTTAAACTGTATAACGACAATAATGGCCACCAGCAAGGCGATGAGGCACTCAAACAAGTTGCCCAAACCTTGCATCGCTTATGTAAGCGACAAGGTGATTTAGCAGCTCGCTACGGCGGAGAAGAATTTGCAATTGTGTTACCCAGCATTGATAAACCCCACTGCTTAAAATTTGCCAGATTACTGCAACAGCAAATAAGCCAACTAAATATCCTGCACCCAAATTCAAACGTAGCCGACCACCTCACCCTCAGCATCGGATGTTACAGCTGTAAACCAGATAAATACACCACCACCGATATGATGATCCTCGCCGCCGACAGCGCACTCTACGTGGCAAAAAAATCAGGCCGCAATCAAATTCAAGTCTTTGATGAAGAGCATTAGAGCCATGTACTCGTAGCTGCGAGTTTACCTCGCGACAAATCAAAGTGAACTTAATTTCAAATAAACCGCGCTGTTAACAATCCATCCATGGAGCTTGGTTACATAAGTCATTGCCTAAATGGATTTAGGTACTTAGATTTTGTCGGGAACAAAAATCTGCCATGACCTCACTTCCTCAGGCTGCACTCTTTACTAGATATGTCGTTTACTTTAGGCTTCCTGCCCTTCGCCATAAAGGTCTGCTTCGCAGTTCAAAAATATTCCCGATATTTTTGTCGGTCCATCGTCACCTAAGCTGCCTGTGTTGTAGGCGCTAAGCTTGCTGGCGCACAAATATACAACACCATTTGCAATATTATCCACAGTAGGCGCTAAGCTTGCTTGCGCACAAATATACGACACCATTTTCAATATTATCCACCGTAGGCGCTAAGCTTGCTGGCGCACAAATATACAACACCATTTTCAATATTATCAACCGTAGGCGCTAAGCTTGCTGGCGCACAAATATACAACACCATTTTCAATATTATCCACCGTAGGCGCTAAGTTTGCTGGCGCACAAATATACAACACCATTTTCAATATTATCCACCGTAGGCGCTAAGCTTGCTTGCGCGACAGTACTTCAAACAAACCGCGGTGTTAACAATCCATCCATAGAGCTTGGTTACATCAGTCATTGCCTAAATGGATTTAGGTACTTAGATTTTGTCGGGAACAAAAATCTGCCATGACCTCACTTCCTCAAGCTGCACTCTTTATTAGATATGTCGTTTACTTTAGGCGTCCTGCCCTTCGCCATAAAGGTCTGCTTCGCAGTTCAAAAATATTTCCGATATTTTTGTCGGTCCATCGTCACCTAAGCCGCCTGTGCGGCAGTGAACAATAGAATATCAGTAAAAAAATTTAAACGGACAGTTAGATTAAATAAGGTAACTTATCTTATAAAACATGACATATTGTAACCCACTGTTTGTATAACATATTTTTAAAGATCAAAATAAAGGCTTAAGCAAGGTATCGTGTCCGGTTCATTCAAAGCTAAATCGTTGTAATTATACTCCCCTGAACGGTTTGTTGTAGGTTAAAAATTAAACATGCTTTCGAGTGCGGCCTCTAATGACAAGTGCACACATCGTTTATTTGGATCTACTTAATTACAGTTGTGCTGGGCTTTCTGCGATCCCTTTGACGCTTGCCGTTAAAATAAATACGGCGCCGCTGTAGGGGTATTGTTTTAGTATCTCAGGTTCTAGGCCAGTACGGGCGGAGGTAACGGCGATGGTTGTTAGGTCATCGCCAAAAAAAGTGAGGCTGGTGATCCTAGGTGCGGGAAGTCGATAAAAATGCACGATAGAGCCATTTTCACAAAAACGATAAAGGCCGTGGCCATTCCAAGACGCGACCCACAAGTGATTGTCGTTATCGACTGTCATGCCATCGGGAAAGCCCATTGTCTCGTCAAATTTTACAAATACTCGCTTATTGCTAAGCTCACCTTGCTCATTTAAATCAAATTGATAAATAGTGCGGGTGGATGATTCTGTTGAATATAAAATACGGCCGTTTTTACTTATTGCAGGGCCATTACTGATCACATAATTGCTATCAACAATGGTTGGCGTTTGTTGCTGACCAAAGCGATACAACGCCCCAGTATTGTGTTGTTCATGTTTATCCATCGTACCAAAAAACACATGCCCGTTGCGGTCGGTTTTGGCATCATTTAAACGATTATTTACTGCAAGAGTAGCCAGTGGATACAGCTCACTAGGTTGGAATGTGTTGTTATCAAGGTAATAAATGCCGCGCTCAAAACCTGCGATTAAACGCTGTTCGGTGGTTTCCATTATCCAACAAATAGCCTGCTCCATCGGGTAACGGCACACTGTTTGTTGCTGGCAATCAAAACGGTAAAGTAGTTTGTCTAAAATATCGACCCAAAATAAACACTTTAGCGATGCGCTGTAATATGGCCCTTCGCCAAGTAAACATTGGCAAGGAATGATCATTTTAATCGAGTTAATCGCCATTATTTACCTTAAAACAGCATGTGAGTTTATTGCGCTATTTTAACGTTGAAAGAAAATCAGTGCCAGCCCTGAAAAAGTCGCCACAATAATAATTAAAATACGCGTGGCTTGTTCATTAATTGTATTATTTAACAAGTATGAAAGCCCCCAACCAATTAAAATGGCGGGTAAGCATTCAATAAATAGCAGTAAGTCATTAGAGTCAGCAGTGCCCGTAAGCAGCAGCGCAGTGATCCCAAATAAATTAATAAACACGAAGAAAATACTTAAGTTAGCTTTGATTTTATCTTTATTTTGCGCTTGATAAAGTAGTCCCATCGGAGCGCCGCCTGCGGATGTGGTAGTACCAATAAAACCGGATGCTAGTGATGCCAGTACATTAGAGATAAAGGTAAGCTTAGGCGACCAACCTGTAAGTGATAACGCAACTGCAATTAGTAAACAACAACCGAGTAAAATACGATATTGATGGGGATCAACATGCAACATTACCGCTGCAGCAATTAACACTCCTACGGCGCCACCAAAAATTGAATAGCCGGTTTGCTTTAGATCTATTGCGCCACGGTGCTTTATGGCAAGAATTGAGGTGAGTAATAAAGCATTTAAAATCATTGGCCCTGGCACTAACTCTGGCATAAGCCAGTATAAAATAGGTGCGCACAATAAGCCAAGACCAAACCCAATCACGCATTGCAAGCATGCGCCTATTATTAATATAAAATAAACTAATACGATATCGGGCAACGCGTTTCTACCTTATTTAACTAGGTTTGACTAATTTACAGACAAGAATATCCTAATATTATAATATCATTGGCGTTAGGTAAATTTTTTATTGAATTTTAAGTCCAACCAGCATCAACAACAAGTGATTGTGCGGTCATCATTTTACTGTCGTCTGCGGCTAAAAATAATGCGGCATTGACAATATCATCGGCCTGTAATGTTTCATTTATACATTGATTATGTCTAACATCTTCAATCATATCTGGAGTTAACCAATGCGTTATTTGGCGCTCGGTCATCACCCAGCCAGGTACTAAGGTGTTAATACGAATATTATCTTTACCATAAGTCGCAGCTAATGAACGGGTTAGTCCTTCGATCCCAGCTTTTGCCGTGGTGTAAGCTGGCATGCCCGTTTGCTTAATACGCCAGCTCACTGAGCCCATATTGATAATGCTACCACCACCAATTCGCTGCATTTGCGGGGCTACGGCTTGCGCCGAAAAAAAGCATGGCCGTAAATTAACGGCTAACTTATCATCCCAGTATTCAACACTCATGGTATCGGCAACGTGGCGAGTATCGTCAGCCGCATTATTGATCAATACGCTGATCTCACCTTGTGTTTTGCCCGTTGTTTCAATAGCGGCTTTTAATTGTTCAATGTCACGAAGATCACAGTAAATATACTGCGGATCAAAGCGATACTGGCCAGCTAACTGGCTACACAATTGCTCACCTTGCTGTTTGGCAATATCAATAAAAGTTACTTTTGCATGCTGCTGACAAAAGCGCTTTACCATGACTTCACCGATCCCCGTTGCACCGCCGGTAATAAAAACACTTTTACCAGCGAGACTTGGATAACTTGTTGTGTGTGATGTTGAGACTGGCATGATTTCCTTAAGTATTAAGATAATTCATTAACAAAACATGGTTATTTCGATTCGTTTTGTGACTCTTTTTCAGCTATTTCTTTTTCAATAAATGACATAGCTTCGTCAATCATATACGTCATCATGTTTTTAGCGCGCTCAGGCTCACCATTTAAAATTGCTTGATACACTTTAAAGTGTTCATCCGCAATGGCTTTTTTATTACCTTTCGCGGGTGTTGTATGCTGAATACTAACGTTAAGAGCAGTACAAATAAAATCACGCAATTGAAAGAAAAAACGATTACCGCTGGCAAACAAAATTGCTGTATGAAAAGCTAAATCACTTTCATGGATTTCGCCATCGGAGGCATCAGCCGCCGCTTGCATTTTTTCAACTGCAATCGCAATCTCTGCAATTGCGCCTTTATCAGCACGTCTTGCTGCAAGTGCCGCTGCTTGTGGTTCAATAGCTAAGCGTACTTGTAAAAATTCTTTTAACACATACAAGGTCGGGCTACTATCAAGCAACCATTTTAATACGCTGGTGTCGTATAAATTCCATGTGTTTGCTGGTTCAACCCGAATGCCTTGGCGCGGGCGCGATGAAATAAGCCCTTTTGCAGCAAGCATTTTTACTGCTTCACGAATAGCAGTACGACTAATGCCATACTCTTCACATAATTTTGCTTCAGTAGGTAAACCCGTTTCAGCAGTGTAATGACCATTAATAATGGCTTTACCTAACTCATTGGTTACCTGTTGCGACAAATTTAAATTTTCAATGCGTGCCATAAACAGTTCCTTTAAAAATACTTATTCTATGATACTACTATAACCTTACCGCGTCATCAGGCAAATCTTTGACAATGCTACTGTAAATACTTTTTTCCGCTGTTTGAACTGTGTAATTGCTGAAAACATAAAAATTTAAAGCATTACTAATTTTTAACAAATCTCTTTCATTTGTCTCATTTGTATTATAATATTTTTATACACACAAATAATCCGGATTGATCTCCGGGCTTAGATGGAATTAAAGATGATCGAATTAAGTACACTCGACTGGCTAGTGTTAGCGGGATTTTTTGTCTTGTTATTAGCCGTTGTCGTCGTCTCGATGAGACAAAAAGAAGAAGATACTACAGATTATTTTTTAGCTGGGCGTAATGCGAGTTGGTTAGTTATTGGTGCGTCAATTTTTGCCTCGAATATTGGCTCAGAACACCTCGTTGGTTTATCTGGTGCAGGTGCACAATCGGGAATGGCATTAGCCCACTGGGAAATGCAATCGTGGATTATTTTATTACTTGGTTGGGTGTTTGTGCCTTTTTACTGGAGCAGTAAAGTATATACCATGCCGGAGTTTTTAGAGCGCCGCTATAATTCAAAATCACGCACTTTTTTATCGGTTATTTCCTTGATCAGTTATGTACTGACTAAAGTTGCGGTGACTGTTTATGCTGGCGGCATCGCGTTTAAAACTATTTTAGGAATTGAAAGCATTTGGGGCATTGATTTCTTCTGGATCTCAGCCATTGCTTTAGTAGTGATCACCGGTATCTATACTGTACTTGGGGGTATGAAAGCCATCATGTGGACCTCTGTTTTACAAACGCCAGTACTTATTATTGGCTCTGTGGTGATCTTAGTTGTCGGTTTGGATAAAGTCGGCGGGTGGTCTGAAGTTGAACGCATAAACGATATGAACATGCATTTAATTCGCAGTGCCTCAGATACCGAGTTTCCGTGGCCGGGGATCGTATTTGGTTCATTTATCATTGGTTTTTGGTACTGGTGTACAGACCAATATATTGTACAACGGGTACTGTCGGCGAAAGGCATTAAAGAAGCTCGTCGCGGTACTATGTTTGCAGGTTACTTAAAGCTATTACCTATTTTTATCTTTTTAGTACCGGGCATGATTGCCTATGCACTAAAAGTTAAAGGCATTATTAGTTATGACAGTGCGGACCAAGCGTTTCCCACATTGGTTGCCGAGTTACTCCCATCCGGCGTCAAAGGCATCGTAATTGGTGGTTTAGTGGCCGCATTAATGAGCTCGTTAGCGTCGTTATTTAACTCATCAGCGACGTTATTTACTATCGATTTCTATAAAAAATTCAAACCCGAATCGAGCGAAAAGCATCTGTTAAAAGTTGGGCGCTTAGCAACCGTTGCAATTGTTATTTTAGGCTTATTGTGGATCCCCATTATGAGCTTAATTGCTGATGTACTTTATGAGTACTTACAAAGCGTTCAATCGTTAATAGCCCCAGGTATTGCCGCCGTGTTCTTGCTAGGTATATGCAGTAAACGTTTTACTCCTGATGCTGGTTTTATCGGTTTAGTGTCTGGGTTTGTGTTAGGTATGATCAGATTAGTACTATTGCCTTTCAAAGATGCTATCAGCGGTACACCGCTTGCGTGGATCACCGACATGAATTGGCTTTACTACTGTATTTTACTGTTTGTAGTGGTGGTAGTGATAATGATTGTGGTGAGTTTTTTCACTAAACCCGCCAGTGAAGAGCAGCTTAAAGGCTTAACCTTCTCAAGTATCGGCAAAGATACTTTAAAAGAAGTGGCTGCCGGATTAGATAAGTGGGATTACATTCATACTGCGGGGATCATCGGTATCACTGCGTTTATTTACTACCGCTTCTGGTAAAACTTAATTAGTTGTTCCCACGTTTATAGGGGGTGTTATCACTCCCCTTTTTTTACACACAGATAAAGATGCTTATTAAAAAAGAGCAACGTCTAAAACTTAGAGAATTCATGACTGAAGCCATCTCCTACAGGCATGCCTTTCTCACTTACCCTCATTCACTTATCTTTGTGCAAAATTAACTGACTGATTTAAAAAGAGGAACGCATAAAACTTAAAAAATTCATGGCTGAAGCCATTTCCTACGGGTGAAAAATACGAATGGGACAGATTTTAAAATAATGTGCCTGTCCCATTTTATTTTACCCTTCAGTAAGCGCAGCATTAGTCAAAGCACTTAAAGATAGTGGCGCAGCATCATCCGACGTGGTTGATGCACTTGCCAAGCGTGTAAATTCACTCGATCCACAACTACGTGCCGCAAGTATTGATTTACTTGGCGCCCAACAAACACAAGAAGCGAAAAATCTATTAGTAACTCAATATAAACGTGAATCAGATGTATACATTAAAAGACGTATTGGTAGGTATCTTAGCGCGAAGGATTTGAGATGAGAAAGTTTATGCCAATGTTATACGCTTTTGCAGCTGTTACTTTAACAGGCTGTAATAGCGAACAGGCTACTGAACAATCTACTAAGCAAACGACTGAACAAGAGACTAAGCAAAATGATTGGACACCGCTTAACGTTAATTTTCAAAATACGACCGGAAATAACAGTTTTGCCGTTAAGATCCCCCTAAGTGATGCCCGACGTGCGCTTCGTGTAACAACGTTGCCCAAGGGATGTTTGATTGCCTCATCAGCTTTAAATGTTAATGGCGATACGCTAATAACCGATAAGTCGAGCGCAAATAAACACCTTTGGAGAACAAATAAACTTTCTGATCAGGGTTTGTTTGTATTAGAAGGTGTTGCAGCGGAGGTCACTCAAATGATATTTAAACCAGTGCCGTGTGACTCTTTTTCCAAAGATACTCTAGCCAAAAATATCAATATAGAATTGCTCGTCTCTGCTATACCAGCTAATCCAAGCATTAACGTAAGGTTTGCTTTAAGTTCTGCTATTGCTTCTGAAATAGATGTTGAATCACTTTCTATTTTAATTGGCCTTGAATTAGACCTGAACGTTAATGTAACTGAGGTTGAATTTATAGATGATGCAGCCATCATAATGAAAAGTACTCACGATTTAACCCCTTTAGCAAATATCTTGTCACAACTTAAAAGCAAAGATGAGGATACGATTAGTGTTGTTATTGGCAAATGCGTTAAACAACAAACTGGCTTTGGCCTACAAAATTTAGCAGGGTTTACGCCTCGTATCCCTGGTGGCGCAGGTGTGGCTGATGGTATTTTTGTATCACCCACCAATTGCGCTTTCCCACAAAGTGCTCCTGGCACTATAAACGAGATAGCACGATTAACAGCGCATGAAATTGGCCACTTCCTTGGACTCGCTCACCCCGTAGAAGCCAATGGAACTGAAGATGATTTAACCAGCACCACCGTCAACAATCTGATGCACCGCGTTCCTTTAGCAGCAACCGCTAAAGGGCTAACACTCGAGCAAACACAAAGGATACTGGCACATCCCTTCGTAATTGACCTATAGAATATTTTAAATCACTATCATCGGCATATATCTGACTGTAGTAAACTCATTATTAACTATGGGAGACTAATAATTAGTCTCCTTTTTCTTTAGACAAAATAGGAAATCCTTGGTCATCCCACTTTATTACGCGTGCACGCGCATGGCGATTTGGATCTGTTAAGGGTGTACCCTGTAACTCTTTATAATCACGGCTATGGTAAATTAGTAAGTCTGTAACACCGTCCTCTGCTTTTACAAAACTATTGTGACCTGGACCAAAGCGCCCTACTTTTTCGTTACTTGCAAAAATTGGCTGTGGCTTTTTATGCCAGCTTGCGGGGTCGAGTAAATCTGCATCGGCATCGGCCCATAACAAGCCCATTGCATATCGATCATCGGTGGCACTGGCAGAATACGTAAGTAGCACTTTTCCCTCACGGATCATCACTGCAGCACCTTCATTCACCTTATAGCCTTGAATTTCCCAATCAAGTGTTGGCTCTGAAATATTAACTATTGGCTCTTTTATCGATGTTGGAGAGTCCATTTGTGCAATCCACAATGCGGAGTTATACGTTGCGGGTTGGTTTTGCTGTGCCCACACTAAATAACGCTTACCTTTATGGCTAAATGTTGTAGCGTCCAACGAAAAACTATCAAGGTGGTTTTTTAACTGACCCATTTCTTGCCACTGCCCGTTCATCGGATTTTTGTTGTCATTTTTAAGCACAAACATGCGAATACTAAACGGCTTTTCTACATCACCGGCTGCAAAATGAATATACCAACTGCCATCAACTTTGTGTAGCTCTGGTGCCCAAATATTGGTACTCATTGGGCCTTTTTCATTTTTATGCCAAATCACTTTTGGTTCAGCTAGCTTCAAGTCATTAAGTCTACAAGCTTGACGTAATTCAATTTCGTCAAACTTAGGGGATGTACCAATAAAGGTATAACAACCGGTTTTGTCATCGCGGACCAACGAAGGATCAGCGCGTTGCAAAACAATCGGGTTATCAATTGGCATTAATGTTAGGCTATTATTTGCCTCTGCAACACTGTAAAAGCATGACATACTAAGTACGCTTACAATTGCAGTGGCAATCAGATTCTTGGCCATGGTATTTCCTATTTTTATAGTTTAATTTCCATTGTTAATATTGTATTACATATATTATAGTAGCTGATAAGTTTAATGATTAAAATAAAAAGGTAGGCAACTATGAAACACGCAAAAAAGTTCGCTCATACATGTAAACTGCTCGGTGCAAGCACATTACTTTGTTTAGCTAGTAATACCATGGCTAATCAAGTTGAGGTACACGACCCTGTAATGACCAAAGAAGGCGATACCTATTACGTCTTTAGCACGGGTATGGGCATCACGTATTACGAATCCAAAGACATGAAAAATTGGCAGCTTACCGGGCGCGTATTTAAAGACGAGCCGAGCTGGGCAAAACGAGTTGCCAGTGACTTTGGTGGCCACCTTTGGGCGCCGGATGTATACCAAAAAGATGGCAAGTTTTACCTTTATTATTCTGTGTCTGCGTTTGGTAAAAACACCTCGGCGATCGGTGTAACGGTTAACGAAACTCTAGATCCTAAATCACCAGATTATAAATGGATAGATCACGGTATAGTTATACAGTCTGTGCCTGAGCGTGATAACTGGAATGCCATAGATCCAGCGATTGTTGAAGATGACAATGGTACACCATGGATGAGCTTTGGTTCGTTTTGGGGCGGTCTTAAATTAGTGAAACTTGACGATGATATGGTACGTTTGGCACAACCACAAGAATGGCATAGCATTTCAGCACGCCCTAACACTGAACACGGACCTGTAGAAGCACCATATATCTTTAAAAAGAATGGCTATTACTACCTATTTGTGTCGTTTGATAAATGCTGCCAAGGTTTAGACAGCACTTACAATGTCCGTGTAGGGCGCAGTAAAAACGTAGAAGGCCCATACCTTGATAAAGAAGGCCGTGACTTAAATAATGGCGGTGGTTCGCTGGTGATCGAAGGTAATAAAGACTGGGTAGCGCTTGGTCATAATGCTGCTTATACCTTTGACGGTAAAGATTACTTAGTACTTCATGCTTACGAAACGGCTGATAACGGTTTACAAAAATTACGTATTCTACCGATGACTTGGGACGATAACTGGCCAGTAGTTGATAGCAAAGATCTAAACAAGCGCACCACTAAGCTGATTGAGAAGTAACACTTAAGAACAGCCACTAAAAACCTGCATTTTTTGCAGGTTTTTTGTTTTGATATATCGCATTCTTAACACAAGAATTACTGCTCTAGCACCAATATTACTCTTTAAAATCAATGAGTTTAATATCCATAAAAATAAGCTGCTCACTGCTTGTCGCTAAAGATTCATTCAGTGCCACACTGTAAATATCGTAGGCTAGATGCGGTAAAATCAAAAGTTCATAACGGCTGCCTTTAGGCATCAGCATGAGTGCTTCTTGCAAACCTTCAATTGCTTCTGCTATCTCATACTCAGCCACTTGCTCGATTTGCCGCGTATCATAAAGCACATGCCCTGTTGCAGTCATCACGCGTTGCTGCACCTTAACAGTAGCATCCCATGAAGGTGGTTCGCCACTTCCCAGTTCAATAATTCGATACATTAAACCCGAGCCGGTTACATGCACACCAGGCTGTGTTATGTATTGCTCTGCGAGCGGGTAGCGCCGAACACTCACTTTAGAATGCACATCGTCATAATGCTGTAAACTCATACTCGTCCTACTAGTTATTATTGATTAAACGAATACCGTAAATACCACCAGCAACCGATCCTTTTATTGCACTAAAGCGCAGTGTTAATGAGCTAGCTTTTTTCATTTCATCAGTTAATGGATAATCAATACTGTAAAATTCTGCACCGGTTTGCTTAGCAGGTAAGCTAACTTTTGCCAGCACCTTACCATTAATTGTGATAGTAAACTTACGTCCAACATCTGCAGTAAAGTAACGGATACGCAGTGCAACTGCCTGCTGCTCTGAGTTAGTTAGCTTATATTCAAACCAACCTGTTGCATCACGCCAATGATGGCCGTTATTAACACCTGCACGGGTATTTTCACCTTTAAAGTCATGCTCAACTTCAGGCTGTTGCTCGCCCGGTGTAATTTGGTCAACGGTCAATAATCGTAATTGCTCTTTTGCTTGTTCAGCCGCTTTTGAATCTTTAACAAATTGAGTAAATTCGGCTTCACTTTGCTGCGGCCAGTAAACTTGATAGCGACTATCATGAAGCCTAAAAAACGGAATTAACTGAGTTGTTTGTGTGCTCCCTATCCCCTGCTGAGCAATGGCGACATTTTTATCTGTGGTAAATGCAAGTTCTGCGCTAGGGGCTCGCTTTAAATCAGCAATAAACTGCTCGGGTTCACTGAGCATGATAGGCAGTGCTTCGGGTGGACAGGTAGGCCCTGCTGCAATATGACCCATGCGACTGTTATCAGCAACAAAGTTTAAATGCTCATTTTTAAACGCTTGTACTTTGGTTGCCATTACCACAGGACCATACAATACCGCATAGTAATCTTGGTCATCAGGCAACTGCTCTGTGTACAGTTTTGGCGCTAAAGAAAAAGTTAATTTATCGCCATCATGCCAGTCATGTTTTATTGCGTAATACCCCTGCTCTGCAGTGGCATTTATTGCTTTGCCATTAAGCTTAAACTGCAATTCATCAGTAACCCAACTTGGTTTACGAATATGCAGCTGCGCTGATGAGTTATGTTTTTTATCTAATGTGTTAATCACTAAGGTTATATTATTAGCATCCGGAAAATGGCTTTGTTGAGTTACTTTTAAGTCCTGTTGCTGCCAATCAAGCGTACTTGGAATAAATAGATTTACCCATAAGTTATCGTCATTTTTACTGTAGATCAGCTCACCGTATTTACTATGATTTTCGATACCCGAACCGACACAACACCACATTGAATCTTGTACCGATGAATACATACGATAGTGCCCAGGACGCATTGGCGTAAAGTACACAAGCCCACCGTGCTCAGGATGTTGTGACGATAAAATATGGTTATAGGTTGCGCGCTCGTAGTATTCTAAATAGCGAGTGTCCGCGGTTTTCAGAAACAGCAGCTTGCTGAGTTTCATCATGTTGTACGTGTTACAGGTTTCAGGGCCTTCAACGTCTTCAACCATCGCGGTAAAATCTTTTTTGTCGTGAAAATGCTCACGCACACTGTTACCACCAATGGCCACTGAGCGCTCTTTAGTCACTGTTTGCCAAAAATAATCTGCGCCTTGTTGCCACGCTTTATCATCAGTGGCCTCAGCGACCTTCAACATACCAATAATTTTTGGAATTTGGGTATTAGCATGTAAGCCAGTTAGCTTATCTTGTTTTTTTAACAGCGGATCGACAATGCTATTTTGAGTAAACTGTTGCGCTAATTTGAGATAACGCTTATCGCCACTGATCGTCGCCATATCGGCAAATACCGCATTTAAACCGCCATATTCTGAATACAGCATCTGTTGAATCTGCTGCTCGCTTAACTTAGAGGTTAAGTTTAAAAACCATTCGCCTAAATCAAACAGCATGGTTTTTGCTTGTTCACTGCCTGCAATCAAGTAAGCATCACGCAAGCCATGGAAAATTTTGTCTATGTTATAAAGCGGCACCCAACGATCATTTAAACTAAATAAATCGGCTTTAATATTGCCATCATGGATTTGTTGCCACATCGCTTGACCATTTGGTATGCCTCCTAAATAACCGTCATTAACCTGTTGTGCGCGTTGTAGCTCATTTAACATGTAATCTAAACGGCGCTTTAGTTCTTCATCGCCAGTTGCAGCCCACGCAAGGCTTAACGCCGATAAATAATGACCGCCAATGTGACCATCAAGCCCCGAGTCTTCCCAATTACCATAAGATGACTCTTTGGGCTCGATACCAGCTTCACGTAAGTAAGGGGCTAATAATTGATCTGGGTGCAATGCCAATAAATAACGAACGTTAGTTTGCTGGGCATGTAAAAATGGGCTTGCACTTAAGCTAACTTGCTCAAGTGCAAAAAGTTGTTGTGGTGTGCGCTGTGTATGATGCGTATTAACAGTTTTATCATCTGCATTAGGGTGTTCGCTGCAAGCCGATAACAACATTACCGCAAGAGAAAAACTAATAACGTGTGGTAATTTTTTTACTGCTAAAACAAACATACACAGAGTCCTTTTGTTATTTTTATTGTTCGCCAGGCTTACCAAAAACAGGCATACCGTTATCATCCCAATTTAGTGATTTTGTGAAGGTATGACGATCTGGGTTCCACAGTGGATCACCTTCAATTTCAGTATATTGACGACAGTGATAAACCAGCACGTCGTTACCATTTTCATCTTGCGTAAAACTGTTATGCCCGGGGCCAAACATCGACTTAGGCTCGTTACTACGAAATACCGGCTCTTGCACTTTAGTCCAGCTATTTATATCTAATAAATCACTATCTAGGTCCGCATATAGCAAGCCCATAGCATAGTTTTCATCGGTGGCACTGGCTGAATACGTTAAGAATATTTTACCGTTACGTTTAAGTACGTTAGGGCCTTCATTCACCCAAAAACCAATTATTTCCCAATCAAGTTCAGGGATGGTTAAACGGGTGATTTCGCCAGTGATCTCTGTTGGTGATGACATTTTTGCCAAGTACAGATTTGAGTTACCTTTTACACCCGGTTCTTTTTGTGCCCAGCAATAATAAAGCTCATCATTATGATAAAAAGTCGTGGCATCTAAACAAAAAGTATCCCATGGGGTTTCAATTTGACCGCAAAACTGCCACTCGCCCTCAATCGGATCCGCATCTTTACAGCTAATTGCATACATACGATGCTGAAATAAATCGTGCTTAATTTCACTACTCGGTGCTGCGGCAAAATAAACATACCAAGCGCCATCATTAAAATGGATCTCAGGAGCCCAAATAAGCTCAGAATATGGACCTGTTTGTGGCTTCATCCAGACCATTTTTGGCGTTGCAGTTGCAAGCCCTTCTAGGGTTTTTGCACGGCGCAGTTCAATGCCATCATAGGCAGGCACTGACGCGGTAAAGTAATAATAACCATCTGTGTGCTTATGAATATATGGATCAGCACGTTGTGGGATCAAAGGTTTAGGTAAAGTTGACATAAATGCTCCTAAAATTATTCTGGTAACCGCTGGTTTTTAACCATATCGGTATAATAGTTATCGGTAATTTTGTATTTAAATAGCACAAAGCCCAAAATGGCATGAAACACACCAGGAATAATGGTCAGCATTAATGCTAATCCAGTCATGGTAAATTGACTTTGTTCAATATTTGGCTGGTAATCAAAAAAAGCTAACAGTAAACCACCGGCAAGACCCGCTAAACCACCACCGGCTTTTTGGCAAAATGAAATCCCGCCAAATGACAAACCTGATGCCCTAACACCGTCTTTAATTTCGCCATAGTCAACCGCTTCTGCAATCGCGGACCAAAACACCGGTGCATGCAAATCAACCACGAAAGATAAAATGATATACAACACAAAGGCCAACCAGATGTCACCAGGTTGCACTGCAAAAAACATTATCAGCGAAATAAACAACACTGCGATTTGTGACCATCTAAATAGTTTTAACTTACAATAACGTTGGGTGATCCACGTACTTGCCACCATAGATACTATTGATGCTGCGATACCTGCACTGGTAAAAGTACCCGCCAGATCAGGAGCACCTAAATAGTACTTAGCGTAGTACATAGCCACACTGCCACGAATTGCATAACCTAAAGTACCAAGCACACATGCGGCGCATAGCAGCAACCATTGATCGTTTTTAATCAGCACTTTAAATTGGGTCAGTATGCTTTCGGTTTGTGGTTCATGAGTAATACGTTCACGAGTAGTAAAAAAGCAAAACAGAAACAATGCTACACCACAGGTAGACACTAAAATCATTGCCAGTTTATAACCATGAGCGATATCGCCACCGCCCCACATTGATGCCAGTAAAGGTACAGAAAATACAATAATAACATTGGCTATTTTGGCAAAAAACATCCGATAACCATTCGCTGATAAACGTTCTTTAGGATCTGCGGTTAATACGCCAATGTACGAAATATAAGGAATTGCTACACCGGTAAACATCAAGGTGGCAAATAAATAAGTAAGGTAAGCCCACACCAACTTCATATTGTAATCAAAATCTGGAGTGGTAAATAGCAGGACGATTGAAATACCATATGGCACAGATAAAAATAAGAACCAATGGCGGAACTGCCCCCAGCGAGTTTTTACTTTATCGGTAATCACGCCCATTAATGGGTCAGTAAACGCATCAACAAAACGTGCAACTAAAAATAAAATACCCATATCAACAGGGTCGAGGCCATAAATGTCGGTGTAGAAAAACGACATAAAATAAAATAATGCAGCAACCATAACGTTTACTGCCATATCACCGGCACCAAAACCGACTTTTTCTACCACTGATAACTTTTGATTTTCCATACAACTACCTGATTTTTAAAATATGTAGTACCTTAATACGCCATATTTAAAATAATAAAGGTCACCTATTCTTTGTTTTATCACACTGGTGACCATTGTATTGCTTATTATTGTAAATTTAATGATAACTTCATTGATAGTATTATCATACTAATAGGATCGCAACTCTTTTCGACGAATCATAATTTTGGAAGCTCAACTATCTCAGAGCGAATAAATACAAGTTAAATCAATTCAATGGGTTGATAAGTAAAAACCCCGACCAAAGTCGAGGTTTTGTACTTTAAAGATTATATAAACTTAGAAAGAATAACGGGCACCAATTGCAAAAGTGCGTGAATATATACCGTTACCAAAGTTATAGATGTTTTCGTTGCCTTCACCATAATAACTTTGATACACATCGTCGAGTATATTTGTAGCATCAAAAGTCACCACAAAATCATCTGTTACATCATAGCTAAATTGGAAATCTAAACTTTGTTCTGAACGGTTCCAAAATTGCAATGGATTAGCAAAAATAGCCGCTTCGTTACCGGTATAGAACTCTGAACGCCATACATACGATAAGCGCATATCGAACGAATCTCGCTCATAAATACCCACCACACTATATGATTGATCAGATACACCAGCCATACTTGAATCTACATAACCGCTAATGGTTCCATCGTTGTTATACTCAGGTAGTTTTTGAGATGAATCTAGTGCGGTAAAACTTGCTTGCAGACCAAGCCCATTTAGCATTTCAGGCAAGTTATCCGGGAAATATACTAAACCAAGTTCCAAACCAGATAATTCGCCTTCACTTGCATTAACAGGGGCACTAAGCGCGTAAGGAATAATGTCACCATTCTTATCAGGTCGCATCACAACTTTTCGCCCTGGGACTATTCGGCTATCTATTTCTCGTAAAAAATAAGTTGCGTAAAGTGAACTTGAATCGGCAAAATACCACTCTAAAGAGATATCATAATTTGTCGACTCTTCAGGTTGTAATTGCGGGTTCCCTCCTGTGCCCGTCCCATTCTTAGTTCCCTCTGTAAGAGGATCCGTAAAATACTGCAAGGCATTTAAATCTGCAAAATTAGGCATACGTAAGGTATTAGTGTAAGCAAAACGACCTATCACATCATCGGTTATATTCCAGTTTAGAACTAAGCTTGGCAGTAATTTACTGACGTCTGCGCTCGCAGAGCTGGAATCAAAAATATTAGTATTTGTTCCAGTTTCTGCTGTGAAGTCCATATCCTGCTCATATTTGACATAACGCACCCCGAATTCCCCACTTATATTTTCAGTTATGAAAAAATTAGTGGTTGTATATAATGCATACGAGTTTTCTTCAATATCTAAGCTTTTATAAACATTTTCGGCTTCTAGACCATACACGTTGCGTACTGCACCAGCGTTATCAAGCATGTAACCACCATCAGCGGTAACGAAGTTACTGAATGTATCTGCCCTGCCATCGAAGTAATCATCCACATGGAATACAATACCGGATCCATCACCAGTAGCGCCTGCTGCGGCCAATTGTTGAATTAAACTTTCAACACTAGTATTACCAATCCCACCTTCATTTGTTCGAGTGAACTCTTCAGCTGTGCGTTTTTCGTAGCGACCGCCAAATTTCACTTTATCAATGAATCGACCACCAAAAAGATATTCAGCGTCAAAAGTAAATGTCGTAGAATCCCCGCGATTACCACCGCCGTTATCATACACCGTACCCGCATTCCAATTTTGTATTGCAGCCATATCAGCTTCATTTACTGCGGTGTTAGGATCATCCCAAAATGCAATCCCAGGAACTCCGTCATTATCATTAAAATCAACATTTAACCCTTTGGCTACACGGTCAAAGCGCATTGCAAAAAAATCAGTTTCAAATTCACTTTCTTGATAAACAACTTCAGTGTTAATTGTTAAATATTCACTAGCTTGCCACTGTGCACCTAGTGCATATAAGTAACTATCTGTTTTACCATATGAGAAATCACCACTTTGGAAACCACCTGCATTAATCGCTTGTTTTTCTTTAACTACATTAGTGCCATCGAAAATAGTTGGTGTTTCAATATTGCCATTGCCGTTTTCAAACGTGTTTGAAAACCACATCGCATTTTGTGACTCGTTTTCATACCCGGTGTAAAAACCTTCGGCGGTTATTTCTAAAGTATCAACCGGTGCCCACTGCAACGAGATAGAAGCTGCTGGACGTTTACGTAAACCAGTAAATGACGTACCAAAGATAGCATCACGTGCTATTAAATACTCTGTCGGCTCACCTTCAACGTTTAGTTTAGACCCTGGAGTATTAGGTAAACCGTTCTCTTGACCAATCTGCCAAACCTTGTTTCCTTGCGAGTCATATTCAGGAATACGTGAATAAGGAGAGTACATTGCTTGCGGATTATTAGTAAAAAATGGAAACGCTGCACCTGCAGTTATCGTATCATCACGATAATTGGTTTCAGAGTACGACACATTAAACAGTGCACCAAACTCACCAGCGCCGTCAATTTCCCAACGATTACTTAGCAGTGCACTAATATTTGGGTCAACTTTATCTGGTTGATCGGAGTAAATACCACGTGCAGCTAAAACAACTTTTTGGCCATCAAAGTTAAACGGGCGATTTGTTTTAATGTCGATTGAACCCGCAATACCTCGCTCGACTTGATCTGCTGATCGCGTTTTATAAACTGTTACGCCAGATAGTAAGCTCGCCGGAATATCTTGCAGTGCAACATCGCGCCCTGCACCGGTAAAAATATCTCGACCATTGACCGTAGTATGAACATCCGTTAGACCACGAATAGACACAGTACTCACTTCACCAGCACCACGGCCTGTGGTTTGTACACCAGTAACCCTTTGTAGTGCTTCAACTACATTGTTATCTGGGAACTTGCCAATATCTTCTGCAATAATAGAGTCGACAATTTGTGTACTAAAGCGTTTTTCAGCCAGTGCCTTATTTAAGCTACCACGAATACCAGAAACCTGAATAATTTCAATGTCGTCTTTCTCAGCATTTACCGATGCATTATCTTCTTGCTGCGCATATGCAAACTGACATGAAACAGCCATGATTATTGCACTAGCTATGTGTGTTTTTTTGAACATGAGTGGTGTTCTCCATTTGTTTTCCCCAGAAGGCTATTACCCTCTGCTTCCCCTTATTTACAAACTTGTTGTCAGAGCCTGTATTAAGGTTGCCTTTTATTATGTTAATTATTTGCTGCCTGACATTGATAATATTGTATGATTAATTAACAGTCAACTGATAAAAATAAATAAATGTTAAATAAAAATCAAAAAAACAAATCTTGGTAACAAGGCCATAAAAAACAATTGGTTGATGAAATATAATCTTACGGGAAAGATAGAAGTATCAAAAAGTGAAATATAACTCATCCTAAATCAAATAATTATTATACTACAAATTAACAACTCACTTGAAAGGGTATGCCAATGCTCCATAGCTATAACATATATTAAGATCGGTAATTCCAAGTACGGGGAAACAAAAAAGACGAAACAATTAGCTTTACAAGCAATGGGAATAATTTTCTGTATAATATGAATAAGCATAAAAAAACCCCGAGGTTATCGGGGCTTTTTATACTCTAATTTACATTAGAATGAATACCGTGCACCTAAAGCAAATGTACGAGAAAAAATACTACTTCCCGCATTAAATAGATTTTCGTTACCTTCTCCATAATAAGTTTGATACTTATCATCTAACAAGTTAGTAGCATCAAATGTAACCGTTAACTCTTCGCTTACATCATAACTAACCTGAAAATCTAAACTTTGCTCTGGCCGATTCCATATTTGTAATGGATTCGCAAAAGTAGCATCCGTTGTTCCGCTATAAAACGCTGAGCGCCATAAGTATGACAAACGCATATCAAATGACTCTCGCTCGTAAATACCAACGACACTAACTGATTCATCAGAAACGCCTGTCATACTTGTTTCAGTATAACCAGTAATATTACCTAGCGAATCAAAGTCAGGAGTGTCCTGCGAAGAGTCTAAGTTAGTGTAACTTGCCTGCATACCTAAGCCATCAAGAACGGCTGGCAGATTTTCTGGGAAATAGACTAATCCTAACTCGAGACCAGATAATTCACCATCTGACGCATTACCAGGAAAGCTAACAACGTATGGACGAGTTTCACCATCATCGCCTTCGCGTACAACATTTCTACGTGATGAAATGACTAACCCATCAATTTCACGCTTAAAGTAAGACGCGTATAAAGAACTTGTATCAGCAAAATACCACTCTAGCGATAGGTCATAATTTTTTGACTCAGTAGCTTGTAAATTAGGATTACCAGTACTACCGGTACCATATTCTTGCGCTTTAGTAATTGGATCTTCGTAACGTGCCACAGAGCTTAAATCAGCGTAATTAGGCATTCTTAGTGTTTCTGTATACGCAACACGCCCGACAATATCTTCTGTAATATTCCAGTTTAGAGATAAACTTGGTAGCAATTTATTGATACTTTCTGATTCAACGGTTTGGTCATACTGAGCAGGATTCTTAGATAATAGTGATTGAAACTTCATATCTTGATTATATTTCACATAACGAGCACCAACCTCACCGCTAATATTTTCAGAGAGATAAAAATTCATTGTGCTATATAAAGCATAAGAATCTTCTTCAATATCAAACGTTTTATACTTATCTTCTTTGTTAAACCCATAGACAGAGCGAACAGCATCTACATTATCAAGTAAGTAACCACCATCTGCTGCGATAAAGTTATTGAAAACGTTAGCTCGGCCATCAAAGTAATCATCAACCTGATAGATAAGCCCAGATCCGTCATCGCTTACACCTGCTTCAACTAACTGGCTCATGAAATTAGTTAGCGATGTTGGTTGATATTTATTCTGAGTACGGGTGAATGCTTCTGCAGTACGTTTTTCGTAGCGCCCACCAAAAGAAACTTTATCAATATATGTGCCACCAAATAAATATTCTGCGTCAAACGTAAACGCAATTGAGTCACCACTGTTGCCATCACCATTGTCATATAGATCAGCAGCATTCCAGTTTGCAACAGCGCTCATATCAGCTTCATTTACAGGTGTATTAGGATCGTCTTCGTATACGACTGCGGGTACACCCCCACCATTATTATAATCAACGTTTAGAGTAGGAAAAGTTGCGCGATTAAAGCGCATTGCTAAAAAGTCGCTTTCATAATCACTTTTTTGATATACCAGTTCACTATTAATGGTCAGATAATCTGATGCTTGCCACTTCGCACCCAATGCGTATAAATACGTGTCTGTTTTTTGAGAAGTAGCATCACCACTTACAAAACCATCTGCGCCGAGGGTTTGTCTTTGCTTTATGACATTTGTGTCATCGTAAGTAACCGGTGTTTCAATGCCGACGTTATCATTGTAACTAAACGCATGCCATAATGAATTTTGTGACTCATTACGATAGCCAGTATAAAAACCTTCAGCCGTTAACTCTAATGTATCATTAGGTGCCCATTGAAATGAGGCTGTTATTGCTGGGCGCTTACGTTCACCGCTAAAAGAGTTACCAAAAACAGCGTCACGGCCAAGTAAATACTCTGCTGACTGGCCATTTATATCAAGCGCTGAACCTGGTGTTGTTGGTAGGCCATTTTCTAAGCTCTGCCAAACAGAGGTTTCGTTACCCGGTGCTCCTAACGTTCTAGGAATTGGAGAATAAGGTCTAAAACCAGTAGCTGGTTGGTTTGTGAAATAGGGTAATGCAGCCCCTGCAGCTAATGTATCATCGCGGTAGTGCGTTTTAGAATAGGAAACATTGACCAGTGCACCAAACTCACCCGCACCATCCAAATCCCAACGATTACTTAATAACATACTTAAATTAGGGTCAACTTTGTCAGGTTGGTCTGAATAAATACCGCGTGCTGCTAGTACTACTTTTTTACCATCAAAGTTAAATGGACGCTGAGTTTTAATATCAATCGAGCCAGCTATACCACGCTCAACTTGCTTTGCCGATCGCGTTTTATATACGGTAACACCAGAGAGTAAGCTAGCAGGAATATCTTGCAGCGACACATCACGACCTGAGCCGGTAAAAACATCACGGCCATTTACAGTAGTATGAACATCGCTTAGACCACGAATTGATACACTGCTGACTTCACCGCCCCCACGGCCGGTAGTTTGTACACCTGAAACTCGCTGTAGTGCTTCAACGACATTATTGTCAGGAAATTTACCAATGTCTTCGGCAACAATCGCATCAACAATTTGTACGCTAGCGCGTTTTTCATCTAACGCTTTGTTTAAGCTACCGCGAATGCCTGATACTTGAATAACTTCGATATCATCAGTGCTATCTGGCGGTGTATTTGTTACTTCATCCTGTGCATAAGACAGTTGGCATGAAAATGCCAAAACTATTGCACTGGCTATGTGTGTTTTTTTAAACATTAGCGGTGTTCTCCAAATTATAGTTATATCGGAACTCTGAACTATCCAATTAAGTTACCGAAGAGTGACCACTGCATTGCCCATTGTATGTTGTCAAAACAGTATACGAGATATCTACATTTACTATGTATATAGATTAACACCCGGACTTTAATCATATTGTATGACTATTTAAGGGTCAACTCAAAAAACAACAAATTCAAATAACCTGTAAAGAGTAGTTAACACCCACTCCATTGAAATAGTTGATTTATTAGCTTGTTTCATCTAGCCACCTAACAATTAAAAAGGTAAGGCTATGCAATTCAAAAACTTAAAGTCGACAATGCGAATAACAATCACATTAATACTGTGTAAAAATATAAATGCATTGCAACTATATATTTACCTCGGTTATGCTGATGTCATCACAATAAAAATACAATAATACAATTAATGGTGTTTTTTATTGTACTTTTACTAATTTTTAGTACTCACAGCTGCCATGAATTAACTAAAACTACACATAAGCGCAGACACTTTGGCTTACACCATCTATAAGGATACATATGAAAAATAAATTAACAGCCCTTGCGTTACCATTACTCTTATCGAGCGGTATGGTTGCAGCACAAAACCCATTATTTACCGACGTGTTCACCGCAGATCCTGCGGCATTAGTTCATAAGGACACAGTTTATCTTTATACCGGTCATGATGTTGCCCCAAATAATGATATTTTCTTTGAGATGCATGACTGGCTTGCTTTTTCATCAACCGATATGGTGAATTGGAAAAAGCATGGCCCAATAATGAAAGCCACTGACTTTAAATGGGCTAAGGGCGATGCATGGGCAGCGCATATGATTGAACGTGATGGCACCTTTTATTTCTTCACCACTGTTCGCCATGATGAAACTAAACCTGGTTTTGCAATTGGTGTTGCAACGTCGAAATCTCCTACCGGACCATTTAAAGACGCTATAGGTCATGCATTGGTTACTAATGATATGACTACCCAAACACCGAATGATTGGGATGATATAGATCCGGCCATCTACGTAGAAGAAAACGGTGATACCTACCTATTTTTTGGTAACCTCGTACCTAAATATGTAAAACTAAGTGATGATTTATTAAGCCTAGACGGTGAAATCAAAACCATCGACTTACCTAATTTCACTGAAGCTTTATGGGTTCATAAGAAAGATGAATATTACTATGTTTCTTATGCATGTGAATTTCCAGAAAAAATCTGCTACGCAATGAGTAAAAGTATCCATGGCCCTTGGCAGTACAAAGGCATTCTCAATGAGATTGCCGGTAACAGCGAGACTAATCATCAGTCAATTATCGAGTTTAAAGATAAAAGTTACTTTATTTACCATACAGGTGCAGTACCACCAAAAGATGGCAAGCCAAGTGGCGGACGTTTTCGTCGCTCAGTTGCGATTGAACCACTTATATACAATGATGATGGTACCTTACAGCGTATCATCATGACCACTGAAGGGTTGAGTAAAGACAAATAACTCAGTCAACGAAGGGGCTCTCACTGCAGAGCCCCTATCACCGTGGTTTAAAAAATTGTTCGCTGGTGAATAAATCTACTTATAAAGACGATTTTCAATCGCTAACTGCGTTGAGTTAACTTGCAATAGGTAAGTGCCTGACGCGTAAACTCACCTAGTGAACCCTGATAACTTTCTAGGTAGACACTTTATTAACCTTTATAATTTTAAATCAAAGCATTCGTAAATACCTTTACCTGAGATCTGGTTAAACCCCTCTATTTTCGCGTAATACTTACATTACTTGCTGTAAATAAGCGAAAAATCGTCGCAAATCATTGCTTGATGATAATTGAAACACAGCTGTAAGCATTGTAAACAAAGCACTTTTTATTTACATACCAATTACTTTTGCAAAAGTATTTGCACATTTGATATAGTATTATAAAATTACAATACTACGTAGTTGCTATTTACGTTAGGTGCACAGCAATTTTATTGACAACATTAAATAACAAAAATCCCAGTTATAAGAGGACATTAAAAAATGAAACTAACCAGATTAGCGATGGTGATCAGCTGCGCTTTAGCTGTTACAGGATGCGGCTCAGACAGCAATTCAGCGCCCGAAGGCGTATTAGCGACACAACCTACTGCAACCGCAAAGCCAACTGTAAGTAGCAGTGTACAATTTAACAACAATGGCAATGTAACAGTGACGAATGTTGCCGTGCATGATCCGTCGGTTTTAAAAGTCGATGATACTTATTATATTTTTGGCTCACATTTAGCTGCCGCTAAATCGACCGATTTAATGAACTGGGAAATGATTTCAAGTTTATCAGCAAACAGTGCTGTAAATGAAAGCCCGTTGTTTGATTTTAATTACACAACCGAAATTGCAGAGGGTATTGAATGGACTGATGGCTTTACCGGTAACTGGGCTGCTGATGTAATTAAAGCACCCAACGGCAAGTTTTGGTTTTACTACAATCATTGCGCTCAAGATAATCCAGATACACCTAACACTGTTGATGAAGTATGCTTTAATCGCTCTTATTTAGGTCTTGCAGAAGCAGACTCTATTGAAGGTCCATACAAAAATAAAGGCATTTTTTTACGCAGCGGCTACCGTACTGATGATGAATTTGCTAAGTATCCATTAGATAATGGGCAAACAACATTGGCTGGCGCTGTAGATCCCAATGCCATTGACCCCGCCGCTTTTTATGATAAAGATGGCAATTTATGGATGGTGTACGGTTCATACTCTGGCGGGATATTTGTACTTGCTATAGATGAAACAACAGGCATGCCTGAAGCAGGACAAGGCTATGGAACTAAACTAGTCGGTGGTGACTTCCGTGCTATGGAAGGTGCATTTACTATGTATAGCCCTGAAAGTGATTACTACTATCTTTTTTACTCAGTTGCAGGATTTGCTGCTAATGATGGTTATAATGTACGTGTTGCACGTTCAAAGAACCCACAAGGTCCTTATTTAGATAATGCGGGCAACGATATTGCCTCTGCAGGCGGCCTTGAAATAGGTGAAAAACTATTAGGTGGTTTTGAATATACCCAAGAGCTCGGAGAAACAGCACCAGCTTGGGGTTATCAATCACCGGGTCATAACTCAGCGTATTATGATCAGGCATCGGGCAAACATTTATTTGTCACTCACACTCGCTTCCCATTAAGCTCTACTGAATTTCCAGAAAGTGCTGAAGCACACCAAGTACGAACCCATGAAATGTTCATTAACCAACTTGGTTGGCCTGTACTTTCACCACAACGCTATGTTCCACTCAATGGTGAGAATGTACTATCGATGGACGAAATCCAAGGTTATTACAAATTCATAAACCATGGTACAACCGTTAATACCAGTGCTATTCGTTCAACTCACATTGCACTTAATGCTGATAACTCAGTAACAGGCAGCGATCCTGGTACTTGGTATCCTAGCGATGATTCTAATACCAATATTAAACTAGTATTAGAATCTGGCACTTACTTTGCCGTCGCTAAATGGCAATGGGATGATGCCAATAAAGCACTTGTACCAACGCTGTCGGGAGTATCAAGTGAAGGAGCAACGGTTTGGGCAACTAAAGTTGACGATATTACGGCAACAAGCGATATCCTTGCCACTGTTGCTCAAGCGTTGGATATTAAAACTGAGTTAAGTATTGCAGATGAAGGTTACTCATTACCAACTCTTGGTAAAGATGGCGCACAAATCAGCTGGCAAAGTAGTGATGAATATTACATAGGTAGCGACGGTGCAGTATTTATTCCAACCCCAGACCGTGGTAATAAATCAGTGACGCTCACAGCCAATATTGAGCTAAACGGCCAAACCACGAGTAAAACATTTACAGTTAATTTAACCGCACGTCCTGAGTTTAAAAATGCGATAGCACATTATTCATTTGAAAATGCGCTCACAGATAGCTTAGGAAATTTACCAAGTGCCACAACTACTGATAATAATTTGTTAAACACCGGCGCAGGTAATCAAGCGTATGCTGCTGGGCAAACAGGCCAAGCATTTAGTTTTGATGGTGCAACAGGTGTCAGATTACCTGATAGCTTTATTCAATCAAGTGCATACACTGTTTCTTATTGGTTGAAACCAACGGTTTTAACTGATTTTTCACCATCATTCTTCGCCACTACGACTGTTGATAGATGGATGAGCTTGATCCCTGGTAACACTCATTTTACAACCACACCAATGCTATGGAGCAAATATTTAGATGATGCGGGTGTTGAACAGTGGAACCAAATCATTTCTGCAACCCCGGCAACGCTTACTTGGTCGCATGTTGCAATCACTTATGCCAACGGCGAAGCTAAACTTTACCGTGATGGGGTTTTAGCAGGATCAATGCCACGCGCTGATTTTTTTAGTAATGCAACGGGTAACTTTGCACTTGGCGTAAACTATGGCTGGGATTTACCATTCCAAGGCGAGATTGATGAATTAATAGTATATGACTATGCCCTTGGTAACTTAGACATCAATGCAGCTGCTATCAATAACTTAACTGATCCAACAAAATTCGCTGGTTTTGTAAAAGATGCATTAGATTTAGGTGATGTATCAGCAGTGCGTGATAACCTCACTCTACCGCGTGTTGGTCCATTTGTATCCGGTATCAGTTGGACATCAAATAATGAAGAATACCTAAAACCTGTTAATGGCACAGCTATCGTTAATCAACCAAGTGCGTTGGCAGGCGATCAAATCGTCACCTTAACTGCAACGATTAACTATAAAGGCTTCACTGACACTAAAACCTTCGATGTTACCGTTAAATCACTTGCCCCTGCGCAATATAGCTTTGAAGGTGATTTAGCTGAGCTTGAAGGCGTTTACGGTAAAGGTAACGCAACCGGTAACCGGATAGATAACCAAGGCGGTGCTGTCACTTTCACTGACGGTATTATCGGTCAAGCTGTACATCTAGATGGTAATGTTGGAGTGAGATTACCTGATAACTTAATTACAACGAATGACTATTCAATTTCACTGTGGTTAAAACCAGATGTATTTACCAGTTACACGACTGCATTCTTTGCCGGTGCAAATTCGTCAACGTGGTTAAGCCTTGTCCCATCAATGGATGGTACTGATAAAACTCGACTTTGGGCAACTACGGGCGCATTTTTCGATAACGGTGAGCTTGATACTCGTATACCTAAAGACAAATGGACTCACTTAGCCATGACTGTCGATGGTAGCAATGGTGATACACTAAAAATGTACGTAAATGGTGAATTAAAACTTGAAGCTGCAGGTTTTCCACGTGTATTCACTGTTGCAGGCGAGACCAATGAATCTGCGTTAGGCGTAAACTATTGGGATACGCCTTATGCTGGTGCAATTGATGAGTTAAAAGTATTCAGCGGTGCAATTGATGCTGATGCAATTAAAGCACTCTTTGATGCAGCAACTGCACAAGAATAAACTATTTTGGGCGAGCTGCCTTGCCCAATAGTTTGTTGTCGTGAAAAGCCAGACGAGAGTCTGGCTTTTTTATTTATCAATTATTTCAAAAAATCACTTATCTTCTACCACACCATTTGTACTATAATAACAACTTAGTAAGGGCTATGTACCGTATTCTTATGTTCTTATACCCTGTTTTTGCTTTGCCAAAATGACAGCATTTAAAGTTATTGCTAACGGCGGCTGAATGGACACCTTATTTCCTTTTGAGCATATGCTGTCTGAGATTAATTCATATGGTTACTTAGTGATAGCACTGGGCAAAAGGCAAAACAGCCTTGATGACAAATTCTTAAATAAGGCCAGAAATAGCATGCTCCCTCACGTCATTGATTGGATTAGAGCACAATTTGCGAATCTGCTCAGTGAATTTTACCAAAGCGCAAATCTGAAAAAAATCGCTATTGCAGGTCAATTCTGGGATGGCGCGCAACTTTTTGCTACAGCAAACTATAAGCTTGATTGGCAATTAAAAGATAAGCAAAGCAATTTTAAAGGAATGATTATGAACGTATCAAAACTTAAACGGCTTTTATGGGCCACATTTTTTGCTACAGCAGCAGCCAGCGCAAACGCAGAACCATTAACCCAAGTCAGCGTGGCACAGGGCAAACTTGAAGGCACGGCCCAGCAAAACTTAGCCGTATTTAAAGGCGTGCCCTTTGCTAAACCACCGGTTGGAGAGTTGCGCTGGAAAGCCCCGCAACCGGCTGAAAAATGGCAAGGTGTGCTTAAAGCACAAGCGTATGCCCCTGCCCCAATTCAAGCAGGCGATCCCGTATCTGGGAGCAGTGAAGATAGTTTATATCTGAATATTTGAACGCCCGCGCAATCAAATAATGAAAAGCTCCCGGTGCTCGTTTGGATCTACGGTGGTGGCTTTAGCTTTGGCAGTTCATCAGATCCTATTTTTGATGGTAGCGAACTTGCCAATAAAGGCGTGATAGTAGTGTCTATTGCTTATCGCGTTGGTCAATTAGGTTTTTTAGCCCATCCTGAACTTAATAAGGAAAGCCCAGTTGGCGTATCAGGTAATTATGGGTTGCTCGACCAACTAGCCGCCTTAAAGTGGCTTAAACAAAACATTAGTGAGTTTGGTGGTGATGCAAATAATCTTACCATTGCGGGTGAATCTGCGGGCGGCATTTCGGTTAGCATGCTTGCCGCCTCACCGTTAGCTAAAGGGTTATTTAACAAAGTTATCTCGCAAAGTGGTGGTTCATTTGGTCCTACTCGCATTAAGAACTACCCCGGTGAAAACATGTCAACCTTACAACAGGCTCAAACAGAAGGTTTCGACTATGTAAAACAGTTTGGCACAAGCTCCATTGCACAACTGCGAAAAATGAGCGCAAAAACTTTTATACCAAAAGGCTGGTCACTTCCCGGTGGTTGGCCCATTGTTGACGGCTATGTGATAAAAGACGACCAATATAAGCTCTATCAGCAAGGCAAGTTTAATGATGTACCTGCTTTAATTGGTTATAACTCGGATGAAGGCGTCAGCTTTGTGTGGGACCCTGATGTTAATAATTTTGTTGATGGAGTAAAGTCTCGCTTCGGTCAATTTGCGCCAAGCTTACTTGAAGCTTACCCTGTTGCAAAAAACAGCATCCCTCGCAGCGCCCGTAATCTGGTGCGTGATGCTGCCTTTGGTTGGCATACTTGGAGCTGGGCTAAGTTACAAACTGAACATGGAAGAGCCCCTGTTTATTTATATTACTTTGATCACCATCCTGAGCGTAAACTTGGCGGCAAAGATGAAGATTATGGCTCTGGCCACGGTCATGAAATAGCCTATATGTTTAAAAACCTTAATAAAGCAGATCCGAATGTAACTAAAAATGATTTAAAAATGTCAGATATAATGGCAAACTACTGGACTAACTTTGCCAAAAATAGCAATCCAAATGACGATGCATTACCAAATTGGCCTGCTTTTAATAATGACAAACCCAGCACTATGTATTTTCAACAGCAACCAAAAGTCGGCCCAGTGCCCGACAAACAAGCGCTAGAAACACTTGATCAGTATTTTAAATGGCGCCGCACACCAGCCGGTGAAAAATGGGCTAACCAAGTTCGTTAGTCTGCAGCTATCCAAATAAAAGCCAAATTAATATTTGGCTTTTATTTACATGCCTCCCCTTTAGTAACGCCTCTTTCAGCCGATAAGTATGATTAAATCACATTATAAAGAGCCATGATGCAGATACATAAACCACTGGGACAGCCAATTGCGTCACCATCAGAGTCTACGGTAAAAAGTAACGATACTACTGGCTATCGTTTATCAGAAAAAGAGTTAGACAATATATCAGGCCGGGAAACTAAAGAGAAAGCAGAAAAAGAGGCCAATTCAGATATGCCCGATCACATCGCTAAAATGATCGAACAGCTGAAAAAAATCAAAGAACAGATTGAACAACAAAAAGAGCAACTCGAAAAGTTAAAAGCGCTAGATAACCAGCAAGATGAAGCTGTTAAAGCACAAGTCGAAGCGCAAACTAATATGATTGTATCAATGCAAGCTCAAATGGGTTCGTTAGTTCAAACCATCGCTGAAGCGATGAAAGAAGCTGGTATTACCGACACAGGTGCACTTGTCAGTGCCATGGTGTGATCAACTGAAATCGCGATTAGTTGTTACTATTGTAGTACTGCTCATATTCTATTATTAGCAATCGTGTTTTTAGCTATACTTAAATAAGCGCAATATCAACAATTAGGCATAATTATGAGTTATAAAAACTGGCCAATCGCTAGGCAGATTGGTGCACTCGTATTTCCTTGCTACAGCAATTTTTACTGACAAAAGTAAATCGGCCATTAAAATGCCTTCTGCTACCAGGCGCAATAAGCTTTGCAATTTAATCACCAAAATAATTAGTGATTGTTTAATCGATAGATTTTTAGTTAAAGGAACCGCTTTTTATTTGTAGATACTTTTCGATAGTTTTATCTTTCTTATCTGATGCAAGCACTTCATCTAAAGATTTCTGAATTTTTGTTATCATTTCATCTGATGTTTTTTTATTAGCTATCATGTAATAGCCACCTTCGTTCGACAGTAAATAGGCTTTTTCAATTGCTGACTGATCATAGCCCAGCGTTTTCATTTGATAGGCTAAATCTAATGGATCTCCAGGGATCAGATCTGTCCTTTTTTTAAATAAAGCTTTTAATATTTGTTCTGAATTAACAGTAACATAGTAGTCTATATTTTCTTGAAAGTGATTACGCTTAAGGAATTGCTCAACTGAACCGCCCATCAGCACACTAGTTTTATATTGTTTGATATCTGCGATTTTGTTGATCTGTATATCAGATCGGGAATTTAATTTATACAGATATACCTCTCTGGTGTGCAAAGGGCCAATCCATTTATACATATTTTCGAGCTCAGGAATGCGAGCTACTGTAAAAAGCAAAGTGTTAGGAGTTTGTTGGACAGTGTATAAAGCGCGTTTAAAAGGATAAACTAACAGTTTGTATTTGATGTTCGCTTTTTGCAGCGCGGCTTCTACTAACTCTGTGCTAATACCAACTAGCTTACCACCTTTGTTAAAATTATAAGGTGGCCAGTCGTTCAACAAAATTGTAAGTTCAGGCTCTGGATCCTGAGCATTTGCATTTATATTTGACAATAAACTCAATAATAAAATCATTCTTAATATCATGAGGCTTCCTATTCCTGTGCCTGCTTCTATCTATAAAAAGCGCTATTTTTTAAGTTTATTTTATAATTATCTTTGGCTTTACCTTACATATTAGCAGCCTACGCTAACATTACACTTGGTTCACTGTATCTTACAATTATGGACAATCAAATTGTACCTTTGCTGCGTCACCTTACACTAATTAAATTAGCGACAACAGCTTAAAATACAACCACCTTTTATATTGAGCGAATCGCTTAACTTTGGCAGTTTGTTAAAAAATACTAAATGTACAGGCCGCGAGTGCACTTTATTAATGATGGCAATAACACGACTATTCAAATGTAAGTTCATAAAATTAAAACGCACGCTACATACACATAAAAAAGCCACTATCGAAACAGTGGCTTGGTGAGAGTCGAACGCTTATTTACATTTACTTTGGTTCTCGTAAATGGAAAATTTGGCACTTGTTACCTAAATCAGGTTGTTGTGCAAAATTAGTTTTATCTGCAAGGCCACAATCACTTAAACCCAGTGCTTGCTTTGTGTAACGGTTGATCAACATCACGCCGCCACCTGCAACAGGAGTAATGCGCCATTGTGCTGTTTTAGTTTCGCACGAAGCCATTTCAACGTTAGCGCCAGGCACTAAAGCATTGTTTGCCACAGCAGCGCAATAATCGCTATCAAGGTCTTGCTTTAAAGCAACGTAACCTGTGTCTGTTGGTGCAAAGAACCATTGTTGGGCGTCGCTGTGAGTAAACGCTTGTTGCTCAACATTAGTACCTGCTTTAACAGCTCCTGCAACGCTCAATGCTTTACCACTTTGTTGGCTCATTACCGCGACACTACCTACAGGCTGTAACTGCCAATCAGCACATGCAGTATCTTTACCTTGTTGTAAAACCGCTTGATTTTGCGCGGCTGAACACCCTGCAATCGCTAATGGTTTTTCAGTGTAGCGATTCGTAATGGTGACATTACCATCAGTGCTTGGTGCTACTTTCCATTGCTGACAGAAGTTATTACGCCATGCCGCAGATTGTGTTTTCGCATTATCAGCATCACTGCAATTAGCCAGCTCTAAAAACTTGCTGTCTTCACGATTTGCTAAACGTACAAAACCATCTGTGGTGGCATCAATCACCCATTGACCATTGGTGCTTGCACAATGGCGTTGCACGGCACGCGCATCTTGAGGATCCGCTGCAATATCTAAACATAAACCGCTGGTTGCATTAACTAAGTTATAACGCTGACCTTGCACACGAGTTACAAGTGGGCCGTATTCACCTGATGGTGGAGCCACTTCAACACCCGGTGTTACTGGTTTTGCAAAGTTTGGTGTGCCATTATCATGCCAAGTAAATTTTTGCGCACGCAAAGAACGTGTGGCACTACAACCATGCTCTACTGAGTCATTGCCATGGTATACCAGCCAGTCTTCACTGCCATCGGGTGAGGTAAAAAAGCCATTGTGACCAGGGCCAAATACTTCATCAGTACGTTCAAATACCGGCTCGTCAAACTTCTTCCAGCTGTTTGCATCTAGCGGATCATCACCCACCAACTCTAACATACCTAACTTATAATCTGGCGTGTTACAAAAGCTTGCTGAGTAAGTCATAAACGTGCGACCGTTATGCTGCAAAATTTCAGCACCTTCGGTTACTTTACGTCCGCTGATCTCCCAATCAAGTTCAGGGCGTGTGATCACAGTGTGCGGTGAATTCTTTTTCAGCGTCCACGGGTTTTCCATTTCAGCAATAATGTTTAACTGTTGATCGCCCTGCCACTGGGAATAAATAACATAGAGTTTGTCTTTATAGCTTAAATAGTTACCATCGATATTCCATACATCAGGCATGAGTGCGCCTTTGTATTCATACGGACCCATTGGGTCGTCACCGGCACTTTCTAATACATTAAGATGTTGGTTATCTAAAGTACCATCAGTCCCTGCTGTATACATCATGTACCAACGGTAGCCGTCAGGGCCTTTAACACGATGAAATTCAAACGCCCAAAAGTTACAACAACGCGCAGGATCGGTCGCTGACCATACATTTACTGGGGTTGCATCGGCAAGTCCTGCTAAAGTAGGTGATTTACGCATCACCAATTCAGATGTCCATGTTGTCGTCGTTAGGTAATAGTTACCATCCCAGTACTCAAGCCATGGATCGGCACCATTAGGAAATAATGGATTAGTGAATACGCCATCATCTTGCGTGGGTGCTTTTGCGCTCGCGATTGGTGCTGCATCTTGTGTTTGTTGTGTGTCTGCGCGGGTTGTAGATTCACACCCTGTAAGTGAGCTTAATGACAAAGCGAATAAACCTACAAGGCCTGTTGCTTTAGCAGTACGCTTTAATTTAGTGCGCAAGTGATGTTGTGCATTCATTGTTGTTATCACCCTTAGTTATTATAACAAACCCGCTATTGGGGTTTAATTTTATAGAAAACAGTTTTGAGTTGAGCTGTTGCGCCTCAACCTGTGTTAATTTTTTACCTGCGCTAAGTAGCTGGGCTGAACTGAAGTTACTAAAGCTTAAGTCAATATCTAACGTAATAGCTTTATCCTGCGCATTAATAGCTGCAACATACCAGTTGCAGCGAGAACGTCTCGCCATCACCACATGCTTACCTGGGCTGCCTTGCAAGAGCCTTGTTTCATCCCACAGAGTAGGCAGCGATTTCAAATAAGCTTTTACTGGCTCTGAAACTTTCGTCATTTGCTCAGGCGTTGTCACTAAGTGCTGTATCCCAGATGTAAATAAAATCGGCAGCGCGAGCTCAAAGGCATTATTGGTTTTGCGTTCAATATTAGGAATATCACCAAGTACCATAGGTGTAAAATCCATTGGATCAAACACGTTCCGAGTAAACACTAAGGTCGCTGCATGCTGCGCTTCTTTATCGGCAAATGCTTGAAAAAAGCTTATCATCTCAAAGCCTTTTACTGCTTCGGAGGTCATTAGATTAGGATAAGTTCGCTGCAAGCCCCTTGGCAAAGTGGTGCCATGAAAATTGACCATTAACTGATGTGCTGCTGCGTCTTTCAGCATAGCTTCGTAATAGGCCATCACAGATGAACCATCACCCGGGAAGAAGTCGACTTTAATGCCTTTAATTCCCATAGCTTGAAGTTTTGCAAAATGTTTAATGCGATCAGCACGCGTTAGTAATGCACTTTTAGGAGAATAAACCGTGTTATTCCACGCGCCTGATGAGTTATACCAAACCCATAAATCAACATTTTTTTGCTTAGCATAGGCTGCCAACTGCTGCATTTTCTCCCAGCCTATTTTTTGATCCCAATCAGCATCAATCAATACATATTGCCAGTGCATATCTGCTGCATAATCAATGAACTGTTTTTGCACAGGAAAGGTTGTAAAGTCATCCTTTAATAACCCCCAACTCCAAGCAGCAATCCCCGGTTTAACAAAATCAGTGTTAGTTAGCTGGTTTGGTCGGGCTAAGTCAGTCCCTAAAGTAGACTCAGTAACCGTTTGCAACGTGCCAATTACCAATAAACGCCAAGGCGATAACAGCGGCAGTGTATGCTCTGGTAAATAGCCACCATTAGAAGTAACTTCACGCTGATCAGGAAAACGAACCTTAAACTGCCCTTGGCTATTATTGGTTAAATTAGTACCACTGTAATAGTCTTCACCACCAGCTTCTGAGATTAAAATATACTGCTCTTGGTGCTTAAATAATGCCGGATACACCCAGCCATTATTGGTTATTGCAGGGGTCGTTAATGCTGTCGCTTGTAAATATTCTTCTTCATAAGAAGGGTTAGTGTTCATCCAGCCAGATTGCGCTTGCGCTTTAGGCTGTAACCACGCAACGGTTTCACTTGGGAAGTTAAAACCCGTTTGTTCACTCATAACGACCCGCGTATCCGAGGACTCCCCATCTAACTCGTAGCGAAAAGCAACCCCATCGTTGCTCACTTGAAAGCGAACATTCAATGTTTCGTGTTGCTGATTAGTCACGCTTACAACCGTACTGTTAGCCTGGTAATCAACAAACTGTTGCTTACCAGTAAAAAGCTGGTAGCTATCATTCACTGTCGGCTGTTGTTTAACAGCTAATAATCTAAGCTTTTTAGTAAAATCGGTATTATTAAGCGTGATACCTAATAAAGATGGCTCAATTACTTTATCGCTACCTGACTGTACTTGATAACTTAACTGCCCTTGCTCATCTAAATCAACCAATACGGCTAACTGCTGATCTGGGCTATGAATAGTCGCAACCTCAGTCGCTTGCGCCACAGTTGTTATCACTAAGGCTGCAAACAGCAGCCCTATTTGATTAACGAAGTGCATTACTTAGTGCCAAACTCATACACAATACGCGTTGAATAAACCTCACCAGGCATCAAAGTTGTACTGGGGAATGTTGGCTGATTCGGTGCATCAGGAAAGTGCTGTGGCTCTAGGCAAAAACCACTTCTTAATTTATGTACTAAACCAGAGGCTTGCTTACTGCTTCCATCTAAAAAGTTACCTGAGTAAAACTGTACCGCAGGTTCTTCGGTATACACAGTTAGGGTTCGACCTGAGCTTGGCTCATAAACGTTAGCTGCTTCAATCAAATCATGATTAGGTTTGTTTTTCAGCACAAAGTTATGGTCATAACCTTTACCAAGCTTCAGCTGCTCATCATCCACATTAATTTCTTTACCAATTGCTTTTGGATTTCTAAAATCAAACGGTGTACCCGCCACTTGCATTAACTCACCCGTTGGGATCAAACCGCCATCCACAGGGGTGATTGCGTTTGAGTTGATTTGCATTTGATGATCGAGAATATCGCCCTTACCGGCTAAGTTAAAATAACTGTGCTGGGTCATATTGATGATGGTTGGCTTATTTGTTTTTGCCACAAACTGCATATCAAGGGTATTTTTGTTGGTCAATGTATAGGTGACTTGTGTGGTCAGCTCACCAGGATAACCTTGGTCACCATCAGGACTTACGAGGCTTAGTGTTACACCAGCACTGTTTTGCGTGCTAAATGGCACCATATTCCAGACTTTCTTATCAAAGCCTTGCACACCACCGTGTAAATGGTTAGCACCATCGTTAGTTGCTAACTGATAATCCGTGCCGTTTAAGCTAAATTTACCATTAGCAATACGGTTACCAAATCTGCCAATGATCGCGCCAAAGTATGTGGTTGCATTAGTGTAATCTTCTAAATTATCCATACCTAAAACAATATTACCCATGTTGCCATTGCTGTCTGGCGTTTCGATACGGGTAATAATGCCGCCATAATTGATCACATCAACGCTCACGCCATTACTATTGGTTAGGGTAACTTGGTTGATCGGAGTTTGGTCTGCCAGCTTGCCATAAGCGTGCAGTAATGCAGAAGGTGAATTGGTCATATTGTCTCCTTGGTGAGCACACGCGGGGGTTAAAGCAATCCCAAAGGACACTGCTATTGCAAAGATACCGCGAGATAATTTTTTAATCGATGTTGACGACTGATGAACCGCTGTTAGGCGCTGAGTTACACATTGCAATGACATGACAATAACCTTATTATAATTGTATTTATACTTTTATAATACAATATAGTGATCGATTGCAAATTTATTCGCCTAACTTTTTAGTTGTATTTTGCCGTCTTTGACTAAAATGCAGTCCATACCACCAGCCTGAGCTGCTTGATAGCCTATTTGCGTGTCTTCAAACACCACACAATTTTGTGGTTGAATGTTTATTTGTTTGGCTACGCTTAAAAAAGTTTCTGGGTGTGGTTTACCGTGGCGAACATCACTGGCAGTAACTAATGCGTCTATTTTATCGATTAACCCTGTTTGAGTTAGATGCTCAATGGCATGCGCACGGTCCGCGCCAGTACCTACCCCAATAGGCATTTTGCCATGGTAATAGTTTAATACATCGACTGTCTCAGTAATGATTTCTGGCTGATGGTTTAAGCCTAACCAAAATTGGTGTTTTTGCTTGGCAACTTCATCAGGATCATGACTAAGTCCATATTTTTCATTGAGAATATCAACAGTGGCAAGTGTTGGTACGCCACCTAAACTATACATATAGTCATAGTCAAACGGATAACCTAATGCATGGCAGGTCAGCTCCCATGCTTGTAAATGAGAGCCCATCGAATCGATAAGCGTGCCATCCATATCAAAAATAATGCCTTGGTATTTTGTGAGATCGAGCATGTGTACTCCAAAGTCTTAGAAAACAAAAGCCAACTTTACTATAAAGTTGGCTTATTTAGTTAACTTAGATCACTGCTGTTATAGGTGATTAAAGCCCACGTTTTAACATGTAATACGCTGCATTGTGGCGTAGCTCTGTTTTGAAACCACGGATGCTGGTATCAGCATCGATAATCATCGTTTCAACACCTGCCATTTCAGCAAAATCAACAATCATATCGGTGGTAACAGCTTGGCTGTACGCAGTGTGGTGCGCACCACCGGCATGGATCCACGCAGCAGACGCCACTGATAGATTCGGTTTTGGTTCCCACAATGCTGATGCAACTGGTAAATGCGGTAACTCAGCCGGTGGCGTTACTATATCTACTTCGTTGATCAAAATACGGAAACGATTACCCATATCAATTGGCGAAACGTTAATTGCCGCACCGGCTTTAGCGGTAAACAATAAACGACCCACATCACATTTCACCCCAATGGTGTGAGTGTGAACTTCAAGGCGTGGTTTTTGCGCAGCAATTGATGGACACACTTCTAACATGTGAGCACCTAGTACTTGGTCGGTATCACCCATGTTATACGTGTAATCTTCCATAAATGAACAACCGCCTTCACGGCCTTCACCCATTACTTTCATGATGCGTACCATAGCGGCTGTTTTCCAGTCGCCTTCACCGCCATAGCCATAGCCTTTAGCCATTAAGCGCTGCGTTGCAAGTCCTGGTAAACCTGATAAACCAGACAAGTCTTCAAAACAGTTAGTGAATGCTTTAAAGCCACCTTTTTCTAAAAAGCGTTCCATACCAAGCTCTAAACGTGCTTCGTTGCGTAGCATCGATACTTTGTAATCATCTTGCAGCGTTTCATCGCTAATCACATAGTCAGTTTTGTATACTTCAAGCTGTGCATCTACTTCGGCATCAGTGACGGTATCAACAACTTTAACTAGCTCCGCTACGCCAAAGGCATGTACTTCATAACCAAACGTGATTTGTGCTGATACTTTGTTACCTTCAGTAACCGCAACTTGACGCATGTTATCGCCAAAACGTGCCACTTTAAGTGTTTGGCTTTCAGCCCAACCTTTAGCAGCGCGACACCAATCATCAATTTGCTTTTGTACGTCAGCGCGTTGCCAATGACCTGCAACCACTTTACGCTCTTTACGCATCACTGTGCCGATAAAACCAAATTCACGGTCACCGTGGGCACTTTGGTGGGTATTCATGTAGTTCATATCAATATCAGCCCACGGTAGCGCGGCATTGAATTGCGTATGAAGGTGTAACCATGGTTTACGTAACTCGTTTAATCCAGCAATCCACATTTTCGCAGGTGAGAACGTATGCATCCATAATACTAAACCCACACAGTTAGGATCGGTGTTGGCTGCTTGGCACACGGCATGAATTTCTTCAGGCGTTTTCACCGTTGGCTTACACACTAAGTTAACTGGTAAATTAGCTTCGCTATTTAAACCAGCCACAATTGCAGCGCTATTATCTGCAACGGTATTTAACACTTTTGGGCCATATAAATGTTGTGACCCAGTTACAAACCAAACTTCTTTCATTGACGACGGCATATATAAATTCCTCTTGTACTTGTTAGCCACGGTTACTTTGGCCGTAGTAGGCATCTTTACCGTGTTTTCTTAAATAATGTTTATCCATCACAGACTTCTTAAGTGCACCGGCATTTTGATCTAAGGTGCGAGTTAAGTAAGCCATGCGAGCAATTTCTTCTAGTAGTGCAGCGTGATACACAGACTGCGCAGCATCTTTACCCCAAGTAAACGGTGCATGTCCTGCCACAATCACCATAGGTGCCGCTTTTGGGTCACGGTCTTTATAAGCATCGGTAATTTGAATACCGGTCTCAAGCTCATAATCACCATTTACTTGCGCATCAGTAAGCTCGCGGGTGCAGGTAATGTCACCGTGCACATAATCAGCGTGTGTAGTACCAAAACAAGGAATGCTCTGCTTTGCTTGTGCCCATGCAGTGGCATACGTTGAATGAGTATGCGTTACGCCACCAATGTCATTAAAATGACGATACAAATGAATATGAGTTTTGGTATCAGAAGATGGACGCATACTGCCCTCAACAATGTTGTTTTGTAAATCAACAATTACCATGTCTTCTGCTTTCATTTGGTCATACGAAACACCACTTGGTTTTATGGCAATCACGCCTTTGTCGCGGTCAATTTGCGATACATTACCAAAGGTGTAAATCACCAAACCACGACGTTGTAATTCCATGTTAGCTTCAAATACTTCACGCTTTAACTCTGTGTAGCTCATGCTTTTGCTCCATCAACATACTGTGCTAACGCTTGATAGTTAGCATAGAGTTCGTTATAAACCGCAACCCGCTCTGGGTTAGGTAAATACTGATGACATACAGCAGAAGCCATAACTTGCTGAGCATCCGCCACTGTTGCATATTCGCCCGCTGCCACAGCAGCCATAATTGCAGCACCAAGCGCACAGCTTTGCTCGCTTTCAAGTACGTCAATTGGGCAGTTCCATACATCCGCACAGGTTTGCATTACGTAATCTGATTTTTTTGAAATGCCGCCAATTACCACTACTGATTCAATCGGCACGCCTTCACTTTGAAAACGCTCAGTAATGGCGCGTGCGCCAAAGGCCGTCGCCTCAACTAATGCTTTAAAGAACTGCGGCGCATCAGTGCCCATTTTCATGCCCGTCATGGCCATTGCTACGCTTTGATCAGCATCAGGAGTGCGACGACCGTTGACCCAGTCAAGTGCCGTTACATCGGTATTTTTAACCGGTAACGCACTGGCAGCTTTTGATAAATCAACTAAAATTGAGTCTTCAATTTTGTTGATCAAGCTTTGTTCAACGTCGTTTAAATTTGTTAATTGGCGAGTCGGCCATAACATCAGGTTTTTAAACCATGCATATAAATCACCAAACGCAGATTGACCCGCTTCAAGGCCAATCATGCCTGGGATCACTGAGCCATCTACTTGACCACAGATACCTTTAACACAGGTATCGCCAAGTTGCTGTTTTGAAGTAACAGTAATATCACAAGTTGAAGTACCCATTACTTTAGTTAAAACACCTGGACGCACATTGGCAGCAACTGCCCCCATGTGACAGTCAAACGCACCGTAACCTACAACTACATTCTGTGATAAACCAAGTTTATCAGCCCATTGCGCGGTTAATTTACCAGCGACTTGGTCACTTGGTTGGGTTGCTGCATTAAGCGTATCAACCACACCATCTAATAATGGGTCAATATTGCTGAAGAAACTATTTGGTGGGAAACCACCCCATTGCTCATTCCACATTTGTTTGTGGCCCGTTGCACAGCGTCCCAGTGTTAATACTTCTGGGTGAGTGGTGCCACACATCAATGCCGTCATCCAATCACAATGCTCAACCCACGAGTAAGTTGCCGCTTTTACAGCCGCATCATCTCTAAAAATATGTAATGCTTTAGCCCAGTACCATTCTGATGAATAGATGCCGCCCATGTGTGAAAGATAATTAACCTCGTTATTGGTCGCGGCTTTGGTGATCTCATTCGCTTCTTTAATCGACGTATGGTCTTTCCAAAGAATGAACATCGCATTAGGGTTTTCAGCAAATTCTTCAGTCAGCGCTAAAGGCGTGCCTTGGCTATTAATCGCCACTGGCGTTGAGCCTGTGGTATCAAAGCTCATACCTATTACTTTATCCGCAGTTCCCGCAGGTACTTGTTGCCATAGACCATTTACAACCTCAATTAAGCTGTCGATATAATCTTGTGGGTGCTGGCGAAACTGGTCTTTACTTGGATCGCAATATAAACCTTGCGCCCAACGCGGATAATTCACTAAATGGCTAGCCAGCTCTTTACCTGTGGTTACATCAACAAGCAGTGCTCTTACTGAATCAGAGCCATAATCTAAGCCCAATGTATAACGAGACATAAATACCTTTCACTAATTGGATACTAACAATGTTAGTCATTACTGTTATTTGTATGATAATATCAATAATGACGGGTTGTAAAGGTATTATAAAAATATTATTAACAGATTTATTCTGAAATATTCGTGACACCTGTGCCCTTTAAACTAATGTTTTGCACTAATAAAGGGCTTAAACCATGTCATAAGCAATGCTAAAAGCCGTTAATTTATTTTGTATGATGAAAATAGGATGTCTATGTCTAGCCAATTAGAACAATTAAAAACCATGACCACTGTGGTTGCTGATACCGGTGATTTTGAAGCAATCGATCAATATAAGCCGCAAGATGCCACTACCAATCCATCGTTATTGCTCAATGCGATTAAAATTGAAAAATACCGCCCACTGGCTGTTGAAGCCGTTGCTTGGGCTAAGCAACAAACAAGTGACAATGCACTGGTGATCAGCAAAGCTGCTGACAAACTGTCGGTACTAATTGGTGCAAATTTAATGGCTCAAGTGCCAGGGTTAGTGTCTACCGAAGTAGATGCGCGCTTATCGTTTGACACTCAAGCAACTATTGATAAAGCCCTTGAGCTTGTTGCGCTCTATAAAGAGCAAGATATTGATACCTCGCGCGTACTGATCAAAGTGGCGTCTACATGGGAAGGTATTCAAGCAGCAAAAGTACTCGAGCAACAAGGTATTCGCTGTAACCTAACGTTGGTGTTTGCATTTGCTCAAGCTCGTGCGTGTGCTGAAGCAGGTGCTTACCTAATTTCACCATTTGTTGGTCGTATTCTTGATTGGTATAAAGCAAACCAAACTGATAGCGATTTTAGCGGTGCTAATGATCCAGGCGTACAGTCTGTTGCACATATTTATAACTTCTTCAAAAAGCACGATTATAAAACCATCGTTATGGGTGCAAGCTTTAGAAACATCAGCGAAATCCAATTACTGGCAGGTTGTGATAGATTAACTATCAGCCCAGGGCTATTATCAGAACTAGCCGCAACAGATGCGCCTTTAGAGCGTCAACTTGCTCCTACAACTGAAACAGTTGCCCCGCCAACGCCTATGACTGAGCAAGCATTTCGCTGGGAAATGAATCAAGATGCCATGGCCACTGAAAAACTAAGCCAAGGTATTCGCCAATTTGCAATTGACCAAGAAAAACTAGAAGCCATTCTAGCTGAGCTGATCTAAGCTTCAGTCGTTATATAAAATCAATTCTGCAAATAAAAAAGCCCGCTGATTTAATTAAATCAGCGGGCTTTTTGTTCAGGTAAATTTTTAACCCAAGTTCAAAACAATTAAGCGTCTAGTAACGCATTAGCCTTAGCAACTAGGTTACTCACAGTAAAGCCAAAGTATTCAAGCAGAACTGGTCCTGGCGCTGACTCACCAAAGGTAGTCATACCTAGTACATCGCCATCTTGGCCAACATATTTATACCAAAAATCGCTATGTGCAGCTTCTACCGCAATTTTAGCAACACCAACAGGTAATACACTCTGGCGATAGGCTTTATCTTGCAAGTCAAACTGATTGGTACATGGCATAGATACAACACGAACCTGTTTACCCTGTTCGGTTAGATCAGCTGCTGCATTTACCGCTAACTCAACTTCAGAACCAGTAGCAATAATGATCAGTTCAGGTGTGTGCTCGCTATCAACTAAGATATAGCCACCTTTAGCAACATTCGCTAGTTGCTCTTTAGTGCGCGGCATTGCTTTAGTACCTTGGCGGCTAAAGATCAATGCACTTGGGCCAGCTTCTTTGATTAACGCCTGACTCCATGCAACCGCTGTTTCAACTTCATCACATGGGCGCCAAGTCGACATATTTGGCGTCATACGCAAATTAGCAATTTGTTCAATTGGCTGATGGGTCGGGCCATCTTCACCTTGACCAATTGAATCATGGGTATACACAAAAATACTGTGTGCTTTCATTAATGCCGCCATACGCACAGCATTACGCGCGTATTCCATAAACATTAAGAAAGTTGCACCAAATGGGATAAAGCCGCCATGCAGCGCAATACCATTCATTATCGCACTCATGCCAAACTCGCGTACGCCATAAAATACATAGTTACCCGCAGCATCATCTTGCAAACCTTTCGCGTCAGGCCATAAAGTTAAGTTTGAACCAGCTAAATCAGCTGAGCCGCCCATTAATTCAGGTAACTGCTTGGCAAAAAAGGTGATCGCATTTTGTGATGATTTACGCGTTGCGATGTTTTGCATATCTTCTTGGCACTTAGCAATGTACTGATCGGCAAGCTCGGCAAAGTTGCTCGGTAATGATTTAGTCGTTACACGGCGGTTAAACTCTTTACTTAGCTCTGGGTGCGCTTTGCTATAAGCGGCAAAGGTTTGTTGCCATGCGCTTTCTAAATCGTGACCTTTGGCGCGGCCATTCCACTCATTGTATACATCTTGAGGAATTTCAAATGCTGGATGTGGCCAATTTAGTTGCTCACGAACCGCAGCGATTTCATCGTTACCCAGTGGCGAACCATGACAATCATGACTACCCGATTTATTGGGCGAACCAAAACCAATCACCGTTTTACAACAGATAAGCGTTGGTTGATCAGGATTAGCTTGCGCAGCTTCAATAGCACTGGCAATCGCGGCCATGTCGTGACCATCAACGCCACTAATAACCTGCCAACCGTATGATTCAAAGCGTTTTGGGGTATCGTCAGTAAACCAGCCTTCTACTTCGCCATCAATTGAGATGCCATTGTCATCCCAAAAAGCGATTAGTTTGCCTAACTTTAATGTACCCGCTAATGAACATGCTTCATGAGAGATACCTTCCATCAAACAACCATCACCTAAAAAGCAATAAGTGAAGTGATCAACAATATCAAAATGCGGTTTATTAAATTGTCCAGCTAAGGTTTTTTCAGCAATTGCCATACCAACAGCATTGGCAATACCAGCACCAAGTGGTCCTGTTGTTGTTTCAACCCCTGGTGTATAACCATATTCTGGATGACCCGGCGTTTTAGAATGCAGTTGGCGAAACTGTTTAATGTCTTCAATACTGACATCATAACCACTTAAATGTAGTAATGCGTACTGCAACATAGAGCCATGGCCGTTTGACAACACAAACCGGTCGCGGTTAGGCCAATCAGGATTTAATGGATTGTGGCGGTGAAAGTTTTGCCAAAGAACAGCAGCAATATCGGCCATCCCCATTGGTGCACCTGGGTGACCTGAATTAGCTTTTTGAACGGCATCGACAGCAAGCATGCGGATTGCATTTGCAGATTGAGAACTGGGAAGAGTCATCTGTTACTATTTCCTGTTAATATTATATTATAAATAATATCTCAAAATGTAATATAAATAGCAATCAGAAATCGCCCGAACTCGCTAAAAACAGTTTTTCAGCGCATACAAATGCAGCTCTGCAAATCATTTTCCTAGAACTTAACGATTTTTTGCACAAAAAACAGACAATGAGGGTAAATGAGAAACCATGAAATAATTTGTAGCTCGTGCTTAGCACTTTAAGCATATCGTCGCCGTAAACATCCGTAGTGTGGCTTGTAGAAGAGCGCTTTAGCGCCGAATAGTGATCAAAAAACTCGTTTCACTCCCTCGCCACCTAAGCTGTCTGTGTCGTAGGCGCTAAGCTTACTGGCGCGACAGTACTTCAAATAAACCAAAGGTTTAACAATCCGTCCATGGAGCTTGGTTACATCGGTCATTACCTAAATGGATTTAGGTACTTAGATTTTGTCGGGAACAAAAATCTGCCATGACCTCACTTCCTCTGGCTGCACTCTTTGCTAGGTAAGTCGTTTACTTTAGGCGTCATGCCCTTCGCCATAAAGGTCTGCTTCGCAGTTCCAAAATATTCCCGATATTTTTGTCGGTCCCTCGTCACCTAAGCTGCCTGTGTCGTAGGCGCTAAGCTTGCTGGCGCGAAAAAAAACATCGGCGTTTTAATCCATCCATGGAGCTTGGTTACATCGGTCATTGCCTAAATGGATTTAGGTACTTAGATTTTGTCGGGAACAAAAATCTGCCATGACCTCACTTCCTCAGGCTGCACTCTTTATTAGATATGTCGTTTCGGTCCCTCATCACCTAAGCTGCCTGTGCAGCAGTGAACGTGATAATGGCGCAGAGCTGCAAATTATGAAATTTCTAAACTGCCTGTGCGGCAGTGAACCAGATGATTTTTATAAAGGATCATTGCTATGATTTCTAAGCTGCCTGTGCGGCAGTGAACTGTTGTTAAATTAACATCGGCGTTTGAATCCGTCCATGGAGCTTGGTCACATCGGTCATCCATGACCTCACTTCTTCGCGCTGCGAAACTTCGTTTCGGTCACTCATCACCTAAGCTGCCTGTGCGGCAGTAAACAATCTAAATGGTAAAACTTCTTTTTAGTTAATTTTCTAAGCTGCCTGTGCGGCAGTAAACTATAGAATATCAGCATAAAAATAAGTTACAACAAGCCATTAGGTTAAATATTACTATTTTACCTTATCAAAAACGATATGTTATAACCCATTGTTTTTATAGAAAATTTTAAAGAGAAAAAATAAAGGGTTAAAACCAAGGTATCGTGGCAACTTTACTTAATCCATAAGAATCAAACTTACCATCAATAGGTTTATCTTTTAAATCACTAAACGCAAAGAATTTGCGATGCACTTGTTCTGTTGAACCGCTGAACAAATCTAGATAAGGATTATCAGCAGCACCAAGTACATATTTACATTGTTTGAAAAAATGTGTACGTTGTTTTGAGCTAAACATGGTGCGGGGTCTATTCTTACATGAAGGTGAGTTTAACTATGTAAGGTATTCACTTTGAGTTTGCTAATCTTAAATTAACTGAGAGGCTCACAAACAGACTTCCCTTTCTGCCTGAACTATTTGCTTTAGATCAAAAATCAAACATACTTTCTGTGTGCATCTTCAAAAAACATGACCATAATATTGCAATCGTAATTAACTTACCGACATACTTTGTCACGATTTTTCACTAGCTGGGCTTACAGCTCAATGGTAATGTAGGGTTAGTCACGTTTATAAGTATATAAATTAAATAAATATGTGACACGCCATATTGGCCACTATTAAAGGAGAGTATCTATGGACCCGATAACGCAAGTTCTCAACATGTTATTCACTGTTGAGGCGTTTTTACTCATTTTTGTTTTAGTACTGCTAAAAAGTAGTGTTAAATTTGTGCCGCAAAACCGTGCGTGGCTCATTGAACGTTTTGGTAAGTATCAATCAACTAAAGAAGCAGGCCTAAACTTTATTGTGCCGTTTGTTGATCGTATTGCCGCTGATCGTAGTTTAAAAGAGCAAGCGCAAGATGTGCCGTCGCAATCTGCTATTACCAAAGATAATATTTCATTGATTGTTGATGGTGTATTGTATTTCCGTGTTATGGATCCATACAAAGCCACTTATGGCGTTGATGATTATGTGTTTGCCGTTACGCAATTATCGCAAACAACGATGCGTTCAGAGCTTGGTAAAATGGAGCTGGATAAAACCTTTGAAGAACGTGATGTACTAAATACTAATATTGTTGCGGCAATTAACCAAGCCGCAGATCCTTGGGGTATTCAAGTATTACGTTATGAAATTAAAGATATTGTGCCACCGCAATCAGTAATGGAAGCGATGGAAGCACAAATGAAAGCGGAACGTGTTAAACGTGCACAAATTTTAGAATCAGAAGGTGATCGTCAAGCTAATATCAATGTCGCTGAAGGTAAAAAACAAGCGCAAGTACTAGCCGCTGAAGCAGAAAAAGCCGAGCAAATCCTGCGTGCTGAAGGTGAAGCTAAAGCCATTATTGCGGTAGCCGAAGCACAAGCTGATGCACTACGTAAAGTAGGTGAAGCAGCTGATACTGAGCAAGGTCAAAAAGCCATTCAATTAGACCTCGCCTCAAAAGCAATTGCCGCAAAACAAGCCATTGCTAAAGAATCGTCAGTTGTTTTATTACCCGATAACGGCACCGATGCCAGCTCTATGGTAGCGCAAGCGATGTCGATTATTAATACCTTAAATACCAAACAAAAAGGTTAAGCTGTAAAGGAGCAAACTATGGAGTTCATTACCAATAATTTAGCCCAAACACTGATGATCTTAGGTGTACTGGCACTGATAATTGAAGTAGCAGTGCTGGGAATGTCGACCTTTATATTATTGTTTTTGGGTATATCATTATTTGCAACTGGATTAATGATGAACTTCGCGCTGTTAGAAGACTCATTAACCACCGCACTTTGGAGTAACACCTTGATCACCGCCGCATGCGCTGTTTTACTATGGAAACCGCTAAAACGCATGCAAGATAATGTTGATAATAAAGAAGTGAAAAGTGACTTTGCAGAGCTTGATTTTGTGCTCACTAGCGATGTTGATGAGTTAGGTGTTAGTACCTACTCGTATTCTGGAGTGAGCTGGAAACTAAAAAGCCAGCAACCACTAAGCGCTGGCACCCATGTAAAAGTGGTAAAAAAAGAAGTCGGTGTTATGTGGGTTGCAGCAATTTAACCTAGATGTGGGTATAACACTCTGAATATGCTGTATGATTTTTACCATAAAGCCAGCCAAGAAGTTTTTATCGAATTACTTGGCTTTTTTGTAACAAAAAATATTCGCTAAACCCGCACAACTCTTAGCTAAAACGCAATAAATGAAATATAAAACCACGCAATTGTTAACTGACAATGATTAAATTAGCCTTTAAATGTTAAAACAATTAAAGGCTGCAAATAGACGTATGTTTAACTACTATATTTGGACTTGTGTCTCGCTATAAAACTCGCTAGTTTAACCAATCAGATAATAATAAAAACAAAAAGTAACTGTATGATCAGGGTCGAAAATCTTTGCCGTACTTATGGCGCAGGCGAAACGCAAGTCATTGCATTAAGTAATGTTTCATTGCATATTGAAGAAGGTGAGTTTGTCGCCGTAATGGGCGCTTCCGGTTCAGGGAAGTCGACTTTAATGAATATCCTTGGGTGTCTCGATACACCAACCTCAGGCAGTTATTTGCTCTCTGGTGAAAGTATTAAAGAAATAGATGACGAAAGTTTGTCAGCTATCCGTAATAAAAAAATTGGCTTTATATTTCAAACCTTTCACTTATTAACTCGCCTTAGTGCTCAAGAAAATGTGGCTTTGCCACTGCGCTATACCGACACCCCAAAACAGCAAGCCAGTGAGCGCGCTATGGCGATGCTGGATAAGGTTGGCTTGCAAAATCGCGCACACCATAAACCCTTTGAAATGTCCGGTGGTCAGCGGCAACGAGTTGCTATTGCCAGAGCATTAGTAAACGAGCCAAAAGTCATTTTTGCTGATGAACCAACGGGTAACCTCGATAGTAAAACGTCTCATGAAATTATGCAGTTGCTTTGCTCACTCCACCAGCAAGGGCATACTTTGGTCATGGTAACCCATGAAGAAGATATTGCTGCTTATGCTAAGCGAATTATTCGGATGAAAGATGGCATAGTTATAGAGGATAGCGGATGTTAAAAAATCAATGTTTCAAAGCCTGTTTAGGATTATTACTTTACAGCTTAGCTTTCTCAAGCAACGCGCAAAGTTTATTACTCAGTGGTGAGCTAAAAGCCAGCGATAAGCAAATTTTTTATGCTCCAAAATCAGACAATTGGCGAGTACAAGTACAATGGATGATGAAAGAAGGCGAAATAGCGCAACAAGGTGATGTTGTTGTGGTGTTTGATAGTGGCTCGATTGCCAGTGAAATTGAACAAGATGAAGTAAGTTTAGAGGCCGCCGAAGAAGAGCTGCTTAGGATCACCACTAGCAATCAAGAAAAACAAATAGAAGCTGAGTTTAACTTTAAGCGCACTGAGCTTTTACTAGCGCGTGCCCGCATAGATGCTGCTATTCCACACGCTAACTTAAGTACCTATGATTATCAAAAAAATCAGCTCGAACTTGAAAAAGCCCTGATCAATAAACAAAAATCATCCGAAGAACTCAGCCAAGTTAAAACTGAAAATACCGTTGCGCGCAATAAGCAGTTACTGACTATTGAACAACTAAAAACAGACCTTGCATACAATAAAACGCAACTGGCAAGTATGAGCATTAAGGCACAGCGTACAGGGCCCGTTTTATATGCAAACCATCCGTGGAATGGCGAAAAAGCATTTGTTGGTATGACAGCCCAACCAGGCTGGAAAATTGTCGAAATACCGGCCATGAGTGAACTCTACATTGAAGCCTGGGTACACGAAATTGATTATCAACATTTACAACTTGGCCAACAAGCGCAATTGTTATTTGACGCCTATTTACAACAGCCGCTCAATGCGACTTTAAGCGAAATTTCAACTCAGCCAGAAGAACGCCTTCAGTGGGGCAAAGATGCCTACTTTAGAACTCGCTTTAACTTTAACGCTCAGAATTTAAAACTGTTACCGGGCATGAGTGCAAAATTAACAATCGGAGAAGACTCTGATGAATCATAACGTTTTATGCATAATATTGAGTATGTTGCTATTAACTGCATGTAATGACGATGAGCAACAACATTATCTAGTGAAAAAGAGTGATATTGCTATCACGGTTAATGCCAATGGCGAACTGGAGTCATCAACCAGTGCGATCATTGCCCCGCCGTCAGTTGCCCGTATGTGGCAATACCAAATTAAGACTATGCTAGCGGAGAACACCCAAGTTAAAAAAGGCCAAGTGGTGGTATCGTTTGACGACAAACAAGTTCGCGATAAGCTAATCGACAAACAATCTTCATTAGAGCGAGCAAAAAAACAACTCGAAAATGCGCAAAATAAAGAGCTTATCAAAGAGCAAGAACTGACCCTCAGCGTTGCCGAAATGAAAATGAACTACGATAAAGCTAAACGCAAAGCAGAGATTGTTGATCAATCTCGTTCTGAAGTTGAACGTAAAAAGTCACAAATTGATTTTACTATTGCAAACAACGATCTAACGCTTGCTAAAAGTAAGCAAACGTTTCAGCAACAGAGCAAAGAACTAAACTTAAAAATGGTGCAAAGTAAAGTTGCACGGCTGCAAAGTGAGGTAGACGAGTATTTACAAGATATTGAACGCCTTAAGGTAAAAGCCCCAATTGATGGGCTGGTAATTTATAAAACCAATTATGAAGGTGAAAAGTCATCCATTGGTGAAAGTGTGCAATTTGGTCAGCCTGTTATTGAGCTTGCTGTACTTAAAAATATGCAAGTAAAAGCACAAATCGATGAACCCGACAGCGGTAAAATTGCCCCAGGGCAAACCGTTAAAATAACCATTGATGGCAGTAGCGAACTAGTTGTGTCAGGGAAAATAAAGAGTTTGGGTCGTGTATTTAGAGAAAAGTCATATCAAGATAAGCGTCGGATTGTGGATGCCATTGTTAGTATTGATAATATTGACACCAGTGTTATTCGCCCAGGACTTACTGCGCGCTTAGAGATCACCACCGCTCGCTTACCTCAGGTATTAAGTATTCCTTTAACCAGTTTGCAATATGATCAACAAGGTCCCTATGTTACAACCACTGAAAATAACAAACAATTTATAGAGATAAGTCACTTTACCGATAATCTCGCCGTAGTTAAAAGTGGCCTACAACTAGGCGACGAGGTAAAATTATGAAAACGAGCTTTGCACTTAGCTTAATCGTTACAGCTTTATTTATCAGCGGTTGTTCAAAAGAACATGAAATTCAAAACGCGCTTACTTATACGGTTAGTGAACACAGTTTTAAAACTGAGGTTGAAGCCAAAGGGCATTTGATCGCGGCAAATGAAACCCTGATTGTTGCGCCAGCATCAAGCCGTGGGCCACAAACTTTAGCGTGGTTAATGCCAGAATATAGCCAAGTTAAAAAAGGTCAGGTCATTGCTCGTTTTGATGGCGAACAAATGCGTCGGCAAAGCCAAAAAAACACTAATCAAGCGGCTTTAGCAGCGCAAGATTTAGCACAAAAATCAGGAGAAATAGATAAAGATAAGACTATTTTAGAGCACGATATTGTATTGGTTAATGAAGAAAAGCAATTTGCCGAAGATTACTCAATTGAAGATGAACGCATTCGCTCTAAATTAGATATTTTAGAGTCACAACAAAATGTTGAGTTTTTAAATGCAAAACATAACTACTACGACTGGCAAACTGGCCGTTTTGAGCAAAGTGCCACCGGAGAGTTGATGTTATTAAAAATGAAAGAAGACCAATACAAACAAAAATTAGCAACGTTGAACACTAACCTATCATTGCTTGAGATCATCGCCCCTCACGATGGCTTATTAACCCATAGTACTAATTGGCGCGGCGAAAAACCGCGAGCGGGTGAATCCTTATGGCCTGGTCAAAAAATAGCAGCACTGCCTGATGTTAGCCAAATGCAGTTGATGTTATATGTGTCTGAACGTGAAGCAATCGATTTATCCGTAGGTCAGTCACTTACATTCAAACTTATTGCATTGCCTGAGCAGCAATTTAGTGGCGAGTTAATTGAAGTATCACCGTTTCCTAAATCAATAAAACGCGGCGACCCACAAAAATTTTACGAACTAAAAGCAACGATAAATCAGCAAAGTGACGCTTTACGCCCGGGTTTAAAACTCAATGCGACTATTTTAGTGACACCGCAAAGTGAGCGTTTAGTGGTACCTAAACAAAGTGTTTTTACCGAACAAAATGCGCATTATGTCTATGTTGAAGAAGCTGGCGAATTTGTCAAAAAGACCGTTTCATTAGGCAAACATAACCTTAGTCATGTAGAGATCCTCGCAGGCTTAGCTGCTAATGATGTGATCTCACTCATTGATATAAAGGACATCTGATGAAATATTTAACTTTATTTATCGACACCGCCTTAGAGCTTGCACAGCATAAATTACGTACTTTACTGACTTTATTAGGGATGATATTTGGTGTCGGTGCCGTCATTGCTATGCTCAATATTGGTGAAGGTGCTGAACGTGAAGCCATGAAAATGATTGACTCTATGGGGTTATATAATTTGATTGTTAATGGCAAAGAGTTCGATGAAAAAGAACTCAAAGAGCAACGTAAGCATTCGGCCGGTTTAAGCCTGCGTGATGCCCAAGTTGCCCACGACTCGCTGCCTTTTGTTACCGATTTTGCCGCACAAAAAACCATCGAGACGTATCATATTTTTAGCCAATACAATAACAGCGACGCCAATGCCGTAGGTGTAAGCGCTAATTATTTTCAGCTGTCACATTTTCAACTATTTGCTGGGCGTATATTAAATAAAAACGATCAACAACGGTTTGCTCAAGTGGCAATGCTTGGCGCAAATACTGCCAAGCAACTATTTCCGTTAGGTGACGCACTCGGTCAACAAATAAAAATTAACCACTTATGGTTTAAAGTAGTCGGTATTTTACAAGCGCCTTATTTAAAGAAAAAAGAATTTCAAGGAGTCAAACTCGGTAACGAACAAAACCAAGTATTTATTCCACTTAGTACTGCATTACACCGCTTTGAAAGTGGCTTACTTGATAGTGAAGTCAGCAGCTTGAAACTAGCCATTGATAAATCGGTTGATCCAATTGTTGCCGCACAAGCACTGGAACATTTACTGCAAAATCGCCACAGTGATATTGATGATTTTGAATTAGTTATTCCTGCCGCATTATTAGCCCAGCAAAAACAAACCCAGCAAATATTTAATATTGTAATGTCCTGCGTGGCAGGCATTTCACTCCTGGTTGGCGGTATCGGTATTATGAATATCATGTTGGCGACGGTGCTTGAACGCACTAAAGAAATTGGCTTACTGCGTGCTATTGGTGCAACACAAAAAGACATTCGAATACAATTTATTGCCGAGAGCTTTACCATTTCTATTTTAGGTGGCCTACTGGGTGTGGTATTTGGTATTGGCTTGTCTGAAATTATTTCTATGTACTCGCAGTGGGCGGTATCGTGGTCAATGACCGCCATCGTGCTATCGTTTAGTATTTGTGCGTTAGTCGGCCTTATTTTTGGTGTATACCCCGCGATCAAAGCGTCACAGCTTGACCCTATTGAAGCACTGCAAAGTGATTAACTCGAATGTTAGTAGTTAAAGGAGAAAATTTGGTGAGCAACAACAAACACACCCTTGTTGTAGAAGGTGGTGCAATGCGCGGCATATTTGCCACCGGCGTACTTGATGCGTTCTTAGGGGCACAATACCAACCATTTAATCGCTGCTTTGGTGTTTCTGCTGGGGCAACTAATATTGCGGCTTATTTATGCCAACAAGCTAAACGTAATCATAAAGTGATCACTGATTATTCATGTCGACCCGAGTTTATTAATTTAGCGCGCTTTATCCGTGGCGGACATTTATTTGACTTAGATTGGTTATGGCAAACCACCATGGCTGATATTCGTTTAGATCTTGGCACATTTGCAACACAGAACTGTGAATTTTATATTGTCGCTACCGATATAGACACAGCATCAGCGCAATATTTAAAAGCGACAGCAGAGCAAATGGAGCAACAGTTAAAAGCCTCCTGTGCGATTCCTATTGCTTATCGAGATTACCCAGTCATAGATGGTGTTGCCATGACCGATGGCGGTGTGGCTGATTCAATTCCGATCCGAAAAGCCTATCAAATGGGAGCTGAAGAAATCACGGTCGTTTTATCACAACCACTTGGATATCGTAAAAAAACCAGTAAGGCCCCATGGTTTACACGCCGCATTTATAAAAACCACCCGGCACTTGCCAGTGCATCTTTAGCGCGAGCTGATAACTATAATGCCAGTATTGCGTTTATTCATAATCCACCTGCAGACTGTAAAATAAATATCATCGCACCACCGGCTGACTTTAACGTTGGCCGCACCACTAAAAACTATCAAAAGCTCAGCGATGGTTACCAAATGGGGATTGTGGCTGCACAGCAACATTTGCAAAGCATACAGCTATAGAACAATGATTTTATCTATAAAAAAGTGTGTGGCAGCTTATTTTTTTTGCTGATGTTGTCACAAAACTGCGCGAACCAAACCTTGTGAAAACGAATAAATTTAGACTGTACCTTGTCATTCGTACTCTATTAATAACAAGGTACACTCATTACAGTGTTATATTTTAAACTCATTTACTTGTTGTTGTAACATACTTGCGAGTAAGGCCAACTCCTGTGATGCTTGTGCGTTTTGCTGTGAACTTTCACTCACTGATGCAATACTAGAACTAAACTCGTTGATGTTACTACTTAATTCATTGGCCACCATTTTTTGCTCTTCAGTGGCTGTTGACACTTGCGTGTTCATATCGGCAATTTCGGTTACCTCTTGATTTATTTCAGTTAAAACTTGTGATGAATATTCTGCATGATCAACACTTTCTTGTGCACTACTTTCAGCGTTGCCCATAGCAACAACAGCTTGTTGAGCCATACCTTGTAGCTTGCTGATCATTTCATTAATACTCGCTGTGGCTTTTTGGGTATTATGAGCAAGCTGCCTTACTTCATCGGCAACAACAGCAAAACCACGACCAGAATCCCCTGCTCTTGCGGCTTCAATCGCAGCATTTAAAGCCAGTAAGTTAGTTTGCTCTGCAACGCCTTGGATCATCATTACAACCTGATTTATATCATTTGTTTGTGTATTAAGATCGTTTATTAATTGTGTATTTGTATTTACTAACTTAGATAACGTTTGGATTGAGCTAATATTATCAGCAACGGCTTGCTGCCCTTGTTGTGCTTTACTATCTGCATTAGTGGCTTTTTCTGATGTGGCCATCGCATTTTGTGCCACTTGTTCAATCGCACTACTCATTTGCGTAATGGCTGTCGCAATCATTGTAGACTGTTGCTCTTGCTCTGTGGCTGTTGAGGCCACTTGCTCACTAATTGAGTTCATTTCTTCTGCCGCAGAAGATAAAGTTAACGTCGCCCCAGATACATCGGTTACTAAAGTATGTATACGTGACAACATATTATTAAAGTTTCGCGCAGTATCTGCAATTTCATCTTCACCAAGTACATTGGCTCGTATTCGCAAGTCAGCATTATTTGCAATTTGCGTAATGGTATCGCGCAGCGCCATCAATGGATTTTGAATTGAACGATAAATAAAATAAGCAATGGCTAACAACAAAAAAATCAACAGTGCTACTGATAATTTCATCACTAGACTTACTAACGCAAAGTTTTCGTCGGCTTGTTTTTTAAAGTGATTCGCTTCATTTAATTGCAGCTCTATTAAAGCTTGATAGCTCGCACTTAACGGATCGAATACATCATATAGATCAGTAACAAACTGCTGTTGAGAGAGTGACTGGAAATCCCCATTGCGTATTTTATTCAACAAATTTTTGAGGTGCGCTTGAACTGGCTTAAGTTTTTGTTCAACAGTATTTACTAAGCTTTTTTCTTCACTGATTAAGTCTGTACTAAGGTAAGTATTCCATTCTTTATCGGCTGTATTTTGAGACTGCTGTACTGCCGCTAATAAATCATTTTGGCTTATAGTCCCAGCTCTAAATTTATGAAGTAAATCAACAATATTAACTGCGTAGTTATCTGACACTGTTTTTATCTGTTTCAATGGTACGACACGGTTTTCATATAAACTGTCAATTCCTTTGACTAACCCTCCCATAGTACTAATTGAATATATGGCAGTAATCGTAAATATTACAACAGGTAAAAGCGCTAATACAATTAAACGGGAACGGACCAAATAATTATTTAACATAGTATTCCAAAGCTACATCTTTAATATTTACAAGTATAATACGTAATTCAAAAGCCTCTACGTTTTTATAATATTTTTTGCAAAAATAAGGTATTATAATTTTGCTATACTAGAGTCATAAAATTTTAAGTTATAGCTCAATGATGAAATTGTATAATTTTGGCGTGCTCTGGTTATTGTTATTGCCTCTGGCGTTTACTAGCTTTGTACACGCAAATGAAGCAATCGTTAATCTTCATTTAGCCAGCCCCAGCAACACCGATACCCCTCGTAATCACTATATTCATGCGCTGTTAACGCTCGCCTTTGCTGAGCAAGGAAAACAGGTTAATTTTATATACTCCATTAGACCAATGAATAAAAAACGCGTGGTGGAAGAGTTGTCAAAAGCAAGCAGTATTAATTTAGCTTGGCTATCGCTCCCTGCTACTAGCTACCCAGATTTACATCATACCTCATTGTCAATTTACCAAGGTTTACACGGCAAGCGATTACTAATAATTAATAAAAATCAACAACCGCGCTTCGCTGAAATATCAACTTCAGCACAGCTTAAGCCTTTAATCGCATTACAAAAGCAAAGTTGGTCTGATTATGATGTACTTATCCGCAATGGCTTCACTGTTAATGGTGAGCTAGATTATAAAGGCATGACTAGAGCACTCGAGACAGGTTTGGCAGATTATTTTCCTCGCTCTGTATCAGCTATTGCCGCTGAGGTGACTAAACTGCAGCATCAAAACTTAATGATTGAACCAACGATCATGTTGCAATACCCGAGTCATTATTATTTTTACACTCATAAACAAAACGATGCTTTACTAATGGAGTTAGAGGCAGGGTTACTAAAACTTCAAAAAAACGGTAAGTTTGCGCAGCTTTATCAACAATTTTTTGGTGAAAAAGAACGAGATCTCGCATTATCATCGAGAAAAGTTTTTCACCTAAATTAGCGACACCATAGCTCACATTACTTATTGCGAGCTAACAACTAAGTCAGTTCACAATAGGGTCAAGCACCCTAATAAAGTAAATACTTAAATTAAGATTGAACTCGCCCAATCCAATTTTGTAAGCTAGCTTATAACTATAGATGAAGGCATCCGCTTGTTTTGCCCTATATACTGAATACTCTCATGGATAAGGTCTTATTATGATGCGTAAATTGTGGCAGGTAGTCGTTTATCTGATGATATTTTGTGTTGGCTTTGTTGCGGGGTTATACACACTGCCAATTTTAACGGCCCCACCATCCCCCAGCAAACTTGAGCTAGCCACACATGCTCAGCAAGCACTTTATAGTGGTGAATTCAAAGCTGACCTCGCAGGCTCCGATGCTTTGCATTATGGTAACGGCCAAGTCAGATTAACCAATGCAATGATCTCTTTTGATGGCACCTTGAGCCCAGGCCCAGATTACCAACTTTATTTAGCTAATCGCTTTATTGATAATGAAGCCGATTTTTTAGCCTATAAAGGCACAATGACAAGGGTTGCAAGCATAAATACATTCGATGGTTTTATAATTAAGGTGCCAGCCGATATTAATATTGCACGCTTTAACACTGTTATTGTGTGGTGTGAGAGTTTTGAACAATTTATAACCGCGGCTCAGTACCAATGAACAAGTACTGGGAAACAACTGCTTTAAAAGCAACAGAGAGTTGCGGCACAGACTATTTACCAGTTTACTTATTATAAAAACACTATCAGCCAACGAACTTAGCGGGTCGGTTCAAAACCATCATAGTGTGGGATATCAGCATTTATTTGCTCCCAATTCGCTTTTGAGCTGACAAAATTATGACTAATTGGCCGCTCTGTAATATCACTATCGAGTATACCCAGACGCAACCTTAGTCTGCTTATATCATCAAGGTTTTCACTGTAAATTGGGCTACCGCATGCACTACAAAAATAGCGGATACGCCCTGGTTTAAATTCAAAGCTGCTTAACCACTCATTGCCTTTGGTTACTTTAAAGTCAACACGAGAGATAAATCCATTGGTTGCAAATGCAGTGCCACTGGCTTTACGACACAACGAGCAGTGGCAATGAATAATGCTCTGGATCGGGCCATCAATTTGCACTGTGACCTTGTTACACAAACAACTTCCTTGATACATGCTAAAACTCTTTAAAAAAATAAGCCTAAATACTAGCACAATTTTTTATCCAAAAAAGCCGCCTTTGGAGAGGGCGGCTTGGGTGAACAAACAGCTATGGGTGGGAGCTGTTATATCAAGAGACTATAATTTGATTTATGCTACGCGTTGCTCTTCACTAGGTGTTTGACGAATTAAGTAATCAAATGCCCCTAGGCTTGCTGTTGCACCACTGCCCATCGCAATGATGATTTGCTTAAATGGTGTGGTCGTTGCATCTCCCGCAGCATATACTCCCGCTAAAGATGTCGCTCCTTTTGCATCTATTATTATTTCGCCAAACTGACTGAGTTCAACATTACTGTCTTTTAACCATTCAGTGTTAGGTATTAAGCCAATTTGCACAAATATACCGGCTAAGTTTAACTGTTTGTTCTCACCTGAGGTGCGGTCAGTATAGCTTAAGCCCGTCACTTTTTTACCATCACCGAGTACTTCTGTAGTCTGGGCATTCTTAATAATGGTGATATTCTCTAAGCTATTGGCTTTACGAATAAGGACGTCATCGGCGCGTAACGTATCTGCAAATTCAAGTACCGTAACGTGCTCAACAATATTAGCTAAATCAATTGCCGCTTCTATACCCGAATTACCACCACCAATAACGGCAACAGGTTTGCCTTTAAATAACGGTCCATCACAATGTGGACAATACGCTACACCATGACCACGGTATTGTTGTTCACCAGCTACGTTCATTTCACGCCAGCGAGCGCCCGTTGCCAGTACTAACGATTTAGTACTGAGCACAGCTCCGTTTTCAAGCGTGATTTCATAACCATTTTTATAACTAAGAGCGACGGCTCGTTGATTATGCATGACATCTACATCGTACTCTTTAACATGCTCTTCAAGCTGAGCTACGAGCTTAGGCCCCTCGGTTGCTTTAATAGATATAAAATTTTCGATTGCTAGCGTATCAGCTACTTGTCCACCAAACCGGTCAGCAACAATGCCCGTATTTAAGCCCTTACGTGCTGAATAAATTGCTGCAGATGCACCAGCAGGACCACCACCTACGACAAGCACATCAAATTGTGATTTTTCATTGAGAGAAGCGGCTTGGCGCTCTGCCCCTTTACTATCAACTTTATTTAAAATATCAGTTAAGCTCATCGCACCTTGGCTAAAGGGCTGGCCATTTAAGTACACCGCGGGTACTGCAAGTATATTTCGCTGCTCTACTTCATCTTGAAATAATGCCCCATCAATCATAGTTGCTTTGATGTTGCTATTATTAGCAGCCATTAAATTAAGCGCTTGTACGACTTGCGGGCATGTTTGGCAACTTAATGAAATATACACTTCAAACTCAAGTGGCTGAGTCAGTGACTTGATTTGGTCAAGATCTGCAGCCGACGCCTTACTCGGATGCCCGCCCGTATGTAACAACGCTAATACCAAACTGGTAAACTCATGCCCCATCGGCACACCAGCAAAGGTAATTTGGCTATCTCGAATAGGTGAAGATACCGTTATTGATGGACGGCGTACGCCACTATCTGGATTATCTCGCACCAAAAATTTGTCGCTCAACGACGCAATATCGTTGGCTAAATTGTCAATTTCTATTGATTTTTTGCTGTCATCCAAGGCGATAAGTAGCTCAACAGGATCAGCAATAGCTGCAAAGTGACTTTTTAATTGATTTTTAATGTTGGTATCTAACATGACTTACCCTTGTTTTAGCAAAAATGCCCATCATCACGCTAATGTGCTTAATAAAATTGTGATGATGAGCCGTCAAGCATATTAATGCTTTGTAATAGTAGATTTAAATTTTGCCAACTAAATCAAGCGATGGTGCTAATGTTTCTTCACCTGGCTGCCAAGAAGCCGGACATACTTCACCATCATGAGTCGCAATGTATTGTGCCGCTTGTACTTTACGTACTAGTTCTTTGGCACTACGGCCAATACCTAAATCATGTGTTTCAATGATTTTGATTTCGCCCTCAGGGTTCATTACAAACGTACCGCGAAGTGCTAGGCCTTCGTCTTCGATCATTACACCAAAGTTACGTGTAATACGTCCTGTTGGGTCACCGATCATAGGGTAAGTAATTTTACCAATAGTGTCTGATGTATCGTGCCATGCTTTGTGAGTAAAGTGAGTATCAGTCGATACGGAGTAAACCTCTACACCCATTTCTTGTAATTGCGCGTAGTGATCTGCAACATCACCCAGTTCCGTAGGACATACAAAGGTAAAATCAGCTGGGTAGAAAAAGAAAATAGACCACTTACCTAAAACATCTTGTTCTGATAGTTCAACAAAATCACCATTGTGGTAAGCCGTTGCATTGAAAGGTTGTAATTTAGTGTTAATTAATGAAGTGCTCATAGTATTCCTCATTTGTTTATTTAAAGTGTAAACAACGCAGGTTGCTGCGTTGGCTTGAGTAATACAATAAGGTGTAAATAAAAATTAATAAAATTGATTGTTTAGATTAATTCAATCGATTTTATTGACTGAAGCGGTCATTGTCATCTGGACAGATAGGGCTAAAGCTTTTTTTGCGTCTAATGTTACAATGCTCACTGAAAAATATCGCGAATACGTATTTTTAGTTAATTTTGGGGTAAGCCATGAATAAATTCATCAATCATATCCAGTTAGGCTATTTAGGCTTATTGCCCTTTTTAGCGTGTGTCGGTTGGCCGTTATTAGTCGGTAGTAATAACTTTAATATGCAGTTTTTTACTTTTTATAGTATTGCAATTTTGGCTTTTATGAGTGGTAACTTATGGCACGCTGGACAACAGAGTTATCGAGATGCGATTAAGGCTATACTACCGATTTTACCGCTTGGCTTTTTAGCTTTTTTACCACAACACATAACCTTGGCTTGGTTAGCGGTTAGTTTTTGGCTGGTATTACTATTTGAAAAAACCAGCCCGCAATGGCAAAGCTACCATGCTGATTATCAAAAAATGCGCTTTGTATTAACCTCAGTGGTGTTTGTTTGCCATATATTAGTAATAGGCATTAGTTTATACCCTAACTAGCTCGCCCTTTAAAACGGATTAATGTACCATCCGTGCACTGCTTTTTGAGGAACTAAAATGATAGACCAATTGCGCCAACAGCTTGATCAACTCGGTGAAAACTATGTTGAGAAAAGCGCTCATTTCAAAATTAAAGTGATCCCTTTTTTTTGTGCTATTCAAATCAAGAAAGATCATAAGAGTGAAGGCCGATTATCGTTTTATTCTAATCAATGGCTTGAAATTGCACTCGTGGTACTCTTTTTACTGTTTGGCTTAATGCTCTTCGATCCTGACGCAGGCTTTACTCATGGCCCTATTCATATTGCGTTTGCAGTATTAATCACGTTTAATTTAATTATCAAACAAATCGCGATTGAAGGACTAAAGACTCGCTTAGCGTTTTTACGTTTAATTGATCATGATGCTAAAAACACACCACTAGAATAATTGAATTAATGTATTTAAATCCTAATTGGCGGATCCTTACCGTTGGCGATGGCGACTTATCGTTTTCTCATGCTTTATCTACTGATCTAAAGCCGGCCAAGTTAGTTGCTTCTACCTATGATAGTGCAGCCACGATCACCTCCAAATATGCTGATAACGCACTAAATGCACTGCAAGATCATCACATTACGGTACTTGATAGTTTTGATGTGACTGACCCACAAGCCTGGCAACGCTTAAATGGCGAGCTATTTGATGTGGTGATTTTTCAATTTCCGCTTATTCCTGCTTTTGTCGGGGAGAGTGCTTATCGTGAAAACACCCAAACAACCAGTATGAACACCCTCAACCGGGCTTTGCTACACCAATATATTAAATATGCCACCAGCTATGCTCTTGATAACAATGGCCCAATGTTGTGCTACATCACCTCAAAAGATGTTAAACCATATCGTGAGTGGAATATTGAAGGCAGCTTAAATTATGGCTTAGCATCACGCTATATCGGCCAAATGCCATTTGATATCAGTCCTTTCCCTGGCTATAAAATCCGTAATGTTGATCGTGACAAACACGTAAAAGACACCAGTGGCACCACTTATGTATTCAGCCCCAAAGAAACGACTGAACTCCATAATCGATTAACTATACCAAGCTACTTAGCAGTTGATAGCTGTTCGCTGTGCCGAGTAGGTCCATTTCAAGCCAGTGAAGATAAACAAAAACACCTATTAGCTAAAAAGCACCAACAAATGTTAGGCTTTGAGGCAGACTGGCAAGCTTGGCTTGCACAATTCAACAATCAGGAGTGACCATGAATTTTGTGATAGTCGGCACTAATTTTATTAGCGATACTTTACTTGCAGCGGCTAAAACAGTCAGTGAGTTTTCATTATATGGCGTATGTTCGCGAGCCGAACAAAGCGGTCATGCATTTTTAGCTAAGCACGCTATAAAAAATGCAAAAGTATTTACGACTATTGAGCAAGTATGCAGCGACGACAGTGTAGACGCTGTATATATAGCAGCCCCCAATAGTTTGCATAAAAGCTATGCTGTGGCCTGTTTAAATGCAGGAAAACACGTGTTAGGTGAAAAACCTGCAGCAGCAAATAGCCAAGAATTAGCCGCGATAGTGGACGCAGCAAAACAAAATAATCGCCTTTATATGGAAGCGATGATGACCACTCACTTGCCTAACTTTGCCGTTTTACAACAAGCCATTGCCAAAATTGGGACGCCACGTAAATACATAGGTCAGTATAGTCAATATTCATCACGCTATGATAAATACAAAAATGGTGAGCGCCCTAACACCTTTTTGCCAGCATTCGCTAATGGTGCGCTCGTCGATTTAGGGGTTTATCCGCTATATATCTTGATTGCACTTTGGGGTGCACCAAACACGGTAAAAGCCAGTGGAGTATTACTTGAAACAGGGGTAGATGGTGCTGGTGATGTATTACTAAATTATAGTGATAAGCAAGCAGTGATCAGTTATTCAAAAATATCTCAAGGTGATAATTTTACAGAAATCCAAGGTGAGCTGGGCCGTATCAGAATTGAAGCCGTTTCGTTATTAAAACAGATACAATTTATTGCTAATGATGGCAGTGTTGAAGAATTATCACAGCCATTTGATGAACACTTTATGCGCCACGAAGTTGCCCATTTCATTACAATTGCCAACGCAGGACAACTCGAATCACCTATCAATACCCATCAACTAAGTATCAATGTGATGGCTGTACTTGATAAAGCAAGACAGCAACTTGGTGTTATTTATCCAGCCGACCGACTATAAGCTACAAAATATTATTCACGCAAAACAACGCCTCAATGCTTTGAGGCTTGTCAATGTTGTTGTCACTTTTATCATACTCTTGCAATCTGCTCACTAATTTAATGCGTATCCAAATCTTCCTAGTTTGCAAATAAAATTCATGAATTCTTTAGTTAATTGAAATTATATTCTATAGTTATTTAGCATTATTATTAAATCGCATCAGAGGCAATTTTGACAATAAGATTAATGCTAAGAACTGTTTTTGCTCTAGCAATCACAATTGCAGCAGGGCTACTCATTATCATATTACTGTTAAAAACAGGATTATCTGATAGTCAACAATCAGCTCAGCAACGCTATCAGCTAAGTCATTTTGCTAAGCTGTCGGCCTCCAACTCTATCGAGCTAACAGAACTCGCCCGACAATATGTTGTCACCCTACAACCTAGCTATAAAAAACAATACTATGAACTTGTAAATCAAATTGAAGGAACTGAACCCTGGTTAGACGGTCGTAAAAAATCTTATATTGATCGCTTAAAAGAATTTAATGTAAATGAACAAGAACTTGCTTTGCTAAATAAATCTAACTCGCTCTCTTTGCAGTTAGTCAACACTGAAGAACAAGCTTTTCAATTGGTAAGTAGTTTTGCTGGGCAATCACCATCATTATTAAATACGAGCGAATCAAAACAGTGGGTACAGGCAATAGGACTGCTAACCGATAAGGGATATATGGATGAAGTAGCTAAAATACAGACACCGGTGCAAGAATTTTTAGCTGCGGTAGAAAACAGCAGCTTGCAAGAAGTAATGAATAATAACAATCGTGTTGCTAATTTAAGCCTTATTAGTATTGTGATGGTATTAGTTATAATCACTATTTTAATTTTATGCTACTTACAGCTTGAGAAGCGCGTAATAAAGACAACCACGCTATTAGTCAATGAAGCACAACGAATCGCCAATGGTGATTTAACGCATAAAATTGCTCACTCCGGTAACGATGAAATTGCAGAGTTATCAGCCAGTTTTAATATTATGATCGATAAACTATCTACCTTACTGTCAGAAATTAACTCGCAATCCCAACAAGCCCAAATTGCTGCAAACGAGCTAGATTCTATTGCACAGCAGGCAAGACAGCTTAATGACGAGCAGAGTCAAGCAATTGAGGTGATCTCAAGTTCAGTATATGAAAACTCCACCGCCGTCAAAGAAGTATCAAAAAACTGCTCTGAAGCGGCTCAAAACGCAGGAGATGCAGATGCTAAAACACAAGCAGGGATCGATGTCGTTAATCAGAGTATTCATTCTGTCGAATCGGTTGCTGAAATATTAACCGAGTCAATTAATGATTTAAATGATCTCGAATCTTCAGTTAACGAAGTAGCGGTGATCTTAAATGTGATCAGCAATATTGCTGAACAAACTAATCTATTAGCACTTAATGCTGCAATTGAGGCCGCACGAGCTGGCGAACAAGGTCGAGGTTTTGCCGTCGTTGCCGACGAGGTAAGGACATTAGCGAGCAGAACACAAAGCTCAACAGTTGAGATACAACAAAAAATCAATAGCTTACAGTCTGCAAGTAACGCTGTAACCGAACGGATCCGTAGCAGTGATACGCGGGTTAAAGACGCAGTATCAAACTCAGAAAAAGTGGGCTCAATGCTCAAAGAAATAAGCACCCAAGTGCGCTTAATTTCAGATGCAAACCGAACCATTGCAGCTGCATCCGAGCAACAAGCACAAGTAACCGAAGATATAGCTGAACGCTTAACTGGTATTCAAGATGCCAGTATGCAGTCGAAGTCGCAAACCGCACAAATTTCGTCTTCGTCTAGTGAACTCGCGCAAGTTGCGATTAATTTAAATACACAAATAAATAAGTTTAAATTAAGTTAACGGATCTCTGGATTAAAAACCTCAGGCTTTTATACAGCAACAGCCTAAGGTTTTAGAGTAGCTAAAAACGATAAGTAACTGAAGCACCTAATGTTTGTGGGCTAACAACAGAGACATAACCAGTTGGATACCTGCCACTTACAGGCTCTACACTGGTATAACCTTGTTCATCAAAGGCATTATTAATATAAGCGCTAATTAACCAATTCATTGTGTCATAGCTTATTGTAGCGCGAGTAATAGTGTAATCACCTGCCATGCGCTCTTCACTGTTAGTAAGATCACCGTAATACTCATCGACATAATTTGCACTGACATTGATTTTAAGGTTGTCAGTAAACCAATGAGACAGACCTAAACTGGCTGTAAATGAAGGGGCTGAATTAAGTTCGTTACCAACCGCTTCAGAATACGTTGTAGATGCGTCAATTTTTGTTTTTAACAATCCTAGACCAGCATGTAACTGCCATTGCTCACCTAACATACTGTAAGCCTCAAGCTCTAAACCATAACTATGAGCGTCATCGATATTAGTAATTCTACGATCTGAACTTAATGCCTGATAACCGTCAAAGTTATTGTAAAAGACATTTGCACTGATATTAATGTCGCCGTTATTTAATACACTACGTGTGCCTACCTCATAGGTATTAACAGTTTCTTCATCATAGTAATAATAATCTTCAGCATTAAAGTCGAGTGCACCACCGCCGGAATTATAACCACGCCGCGCACTGGCTGATAAAGTAGTTGCCTCGGTAACTTTGTATTGAATAGCTAAGGTAGGTAATTTAATAGTATTAGAATCATCTAGCTGTTCAGCTAAGGTATCGCCTCTAAATGCCATGTTAAAGTTACGAAGTTGACTTTCATGTTCAACCCGCAAGCCACCTGTTACTATTAACTTATCTGTTAGGTTGAAGCTTGCCTCTGAGTAAATAGCTATCGAATCACTGCTATCATCACCAAAATAATCTGTTGCTCCAGTACTGTCGAAATCTTGATCTCGATCGAAATAAGCTAAGCCAATAAAACCTGAGTAAAAATCACTACTAAGACCGAAGTTTAATTTACCATCAATGGTAATATTTTTTTCATCCATAGTAACATCAGATTCTGCTGTTGCTAGCGGCTCATAAGCATCAAACGCCCAATGATAATCCATATATGCCACCAGCAGATCCACAGAGAAGTTCTCATCAATCTTATATTCAAAATCGATTTGTGTTGTATCTGAATCTGTATCCATTATACGTTGAAACAGTGGTATATAATCAGATGGGTTGTCACCTTCATAATAATGACGACCAGAATTTCCTTTTTCACTGTAGTTTGAATAACTTAGTTGAATTGATAGATCATCAAATGGAGTATAAAGTAATTTTGCTCGGGTGCTTGAGGTGTTTAATTTATTTAGATCGCGATCTGTCGGATTTGTTTCATAGACAGTTGGGTTACTGTAAGTTTCACCATCAACATATTGAGTCGATAACCTAAAAGCAAGTACATCTTCAACTAATGCACCGGAAACAACGGCTGCGGTGTCAAGGTAGCTATCTTGATTGCGGTAACCGACTCGCACTGCGCCTTCAAAGTCTTGAGTCGGTGCTTTGGTTGTCATATAAACAGCGCCAGCAATGCTATTACGACCATTACTTGTTGATTGTGGACCTCGATACACTGCTATTTGCTCCATATCCCACAAACCAGTATCACCGGTTAAATCAGCGACAAACGGCTGACTTACACCGTCAACTAACGTTGATACTCGCGCTTTAGAGCCACCACTAAACGAATTAAACCCTGTTGCTCCACCGTTACCTGACACACCACGCATATCAGGAACTGACCCCGTTAACACCACTACATTCGCCATTTCTGCAAGCGCTTCTGAAACAGATGCTAGCTGACCATTTTCTAATAACGACTTATCGACGACCGCAACTGAGGTAATAGTGTCTTTAAGTGATTTTGCTATTTTTTCACCCGTAACAACGATAGTATCGATTGATTCGCGATTACCCTCATCATCTGCTAATACCTGAGCTTGAGTAAATAACAGCGCGCTGGCAATAAGCAGTGAAAGCTTATTGCGTTTAAATAAAGCAGCCAAAATAATTTCCTTTTTTTGAGACATTTTAAATTGCGCGAAAAAATACCATATCAACTACAGTATTGCAATTGAGTTTACTTATCATTTAGAATGGCATTAAAAATAAACTATTATTGCTCTTATGTCTCAATTTACCGTTATTGTTATCTTACTCATTGCTATAACTGTGCTCTACTGCAGTAATCGCCATCAAAGATTACTTACTAAACCTATTTCTAAACACTGGCGTACACTTGCGCTAATGCTGTTTATAACTGCAATTATCATTTCTTTTTCTACACTGTCTAAATTAGCAGCAAGCTTCTTTATTATTTTAATACTGATGCTCGCTTTAATGGTCATGCCATTTGCAAGCTTAATTAAAGTGAAAGGGCTAAGAAATGACATCTGAGCAAAGACAAAAAATTCAACCAACTTGGCTTGGTAAAAGTTTAGCTGGTGTATTGCTGGGTTTAGCGCTGGCTTATATTCTGATTGCTTTTTTTGCTTGGTACGGCCCAGGCGGAATTGATGCCCAAGACAAGGTTCAATTTAATATGTGGATGATCCCGATTTTATGGCTCACGCTCTTTAGTTTTACTTATTTATTTAATTCAGCGAGGCAAGCTTGGCTCATACTCGGTGGAGCAAATGTTATTTTGTATAGTTTATTTTTGCTGTTAAGGGGTGGATTATGAAAGTAAGAGCCGATATTTTACGCACCTACCAAGGTGTGCATACATGGACGGGGATCATTGCAGGTTTAGTACTTTTCATCGGCTTTTATGCTGGTAGTTTGACCATGTTTAAACATGAAATCCAACAATGGGCAGAGCCAACTACTGCACCACTTACCGATCCCACTACTACAAACTATCAAAGCTTAGTCGACAAAGCCATCACTGTTTATCCTGAGCAAATGGCAAAAGGTTTTGAACTCGACCTTTTAACAACAGCTGCGCCACTGTCGTGGTATACACAAGGTCAAGCTCGTGGCATGCACCTAGATAATCAACAGCAAACAGCATATCTTGATGAAGATCAAAAGCTGATAATTGCTGATCAAGCAGAACATAAACTTGCTGATTTAATCGATTACCTACACCGTACCGCAGGCTTTATTGGTGAAATTGGCCACGACCAATCTGGCGTTTACATTCTTGGTATTGCTGCAGGACTGTATTTTTTAGCCTTGGTGTCCGGTGTAATTATCCTTTTACCAACACTGGTAAAAACATTTTTTGCGCTGCGAAAAGAAAAAGGCCCGAGTCGCTTTTGGTTAGATAGCCATAACCTTATTGGCGTTGCGAGTTTGCCCTTTCATTTGATCATTGCGTTTACTGTTATTGTATTTGCTTTTCACGACTTAATTTATGATGGTTTGGCCCAGTTTTATGGTGACAAACCACTATTTGAGCGTCCCCCAACCGCAACACACGCTTATAACATCAGCGAACTGAAACGTATTGATACACAAATACTAGCGGCTAAGGGCTATGCTACAGGCTATGAGCCAATACATATTAGCTACAGTCGATTGAATTTAGCGTCCCCTTCCGCTGTATTTAAAATGAGTAATGATTCTGCAGTGGTACGTGGACCTGATACGGATTATTTATTTATGAACCCGTATACTTTAGAGATCAACGGATCAACTTACCCACAGGGTGAAGAAAGCTTCTGGGGCAATTTTGTCGCGAGTATCTTTTCACTGCATTTTGGAACATATGGCGGTGAGTGGGGTCGCTGGGCTTACTTTATAATGGGACTATTCGGCGCATTGCTTTTTTATTCAGGCAACTTATTATGGATAGACAAACGAATGAAAAAAGATGCAAATAAAACCGGCACACATATTATGGCAAAGTTAACGATTGGCGTGTGTTTAGGATCCATGCTCGCTGTTGTTGCAGTATTATTGTTAGCAAAATGGAGTAACATACTGATAAATAACATTAATCACCATTATATGCAGTGTTATTATGTTGTTTTTTTTATTTCCTTAGCCTACTGCTTTACACTAGGCGCTAACAAAGCAAGCTATACTGGCTTAATAACATTATCGATTTTAACCGTATGTTTACCCATCTCGAGTGTTATTCAAGGCCTGAATAATTTAGCTCTGCTCCCCTATTACGAAAGCTATTCTGTTGATTTTATAGCCACACTTTTCTCAGTTATGTTTTTCTTTATCGCTAAACGCTTAAAGCAAAAACCCATTAAAGATAAAGTAATTCTGGATCACAAAACAATAGAGTTCATAAGGTAAATAAAGGCTCACGCATTGTTTAATACGTGAGCCTGCATCACTTAATGGCTGCTATTTATCGCAAATATATTAAATTGTTACATTAATCTGTACACTCTGCAGATAATTTCCTTTTTCATTTTTTATACGTTATGTCTCGAGTTATTTCTCCTTTTTTCATTGCTGTTATATGTGTATTACTTGCCATGGTGACTATTCAGTCAGGCGCTTCAATTGCTAAGCAACTATTTCCATTAATTGGCCCTGAAGGGACAACCGCACTTCGTTTAGGTTTTTCAGCAACGATATTGTGCTTAGTGTTTAAACCTTGGCGCGCCTTTCCGCCACTGGGTCAACGCATGCCAATTATTGTTTATGGCTTATGCTTAGGCGGTATGAACATTTTTTTTTACTACGCCATTGCGCGTATTCCATTGGGGATTGCGGTCGCCCTTGAATTTACCGGCCCGTTAGCGGTAGCGCTGCTATCATCGCGACGTAAGCGAGATTTATTTTGGGTCGCCTGTGCTATATCGGGGATCGTAATGTTGCTCCCGGATATGAAAGGTGAAGAAAGTCTCGATCTACTGGGCGTGATTCTGGCACTGGGTGCTGGTGCATGTTGGGCTGGCTATATCTTATTTGGCAAAAAAACGGGGAATCAAAGCTCTGGCGGGATGACTGTTGCCCTTGGTATGAGTGTCGCGGCGCTTATATTAGTGCCTTATGGTGCTATTTCTCAAGGTGGTGCACTACTAAGCTGGGAAGTGATCCCTTTAGGTTTATTGGTTGCTATTATGTCAAGTGCCCTACCTTATACGCTGGAAATGGTTGCACTGCGTAATATGCCTGCACAAGGGTTTAGTATTATGATGAGCTTAGAGCCCGCTATTGCGGCACTTGCTGGCTTTATAATTTTAGGCGAGTTATTAACTCTTTGGCAATGGTTAGCCATTCTTTTGGTGATAGTTGCATCGGTTGGCAGTTCAATGTCTACAAGTAAAGACAGCAACTAACAAACCAAAAAAGACGTAAAAATATTAGTTATAAAGCTAAATGTTGATTTTGATCAAAGGGGAGTAACGTGTTTAGACAATACGATTACCCCCTGCATTTTTTGCAACATACATTGCTTGATCTGCATGTTGAATAAGTTGTTGTTCATTCTCGCCCATTTCAGGATAACTGGCGATACCGATACTGACTGAAAGCTGTAATGAATGTTCATCTATCACAAAAGCTTGTTCGCACTCTTTGCGGATTTTTTCAGCTGTTTTATGTACGTCTGAGCGTAAGCTAATCCCATGAAGTAAGACTAAAAATTCGTCGCCACCTAAACGCCCAACAGTATCAGATCCTCGAATACACCCTTGCAGCCGAGCAGCAATGGCTTGTAATAATCGATCACCACATTGATGCCCATATGAATCATTAACTTCTTTAAAACCATCAAAATCTATAAATAGTAGCGATAATTCAACTTGCTGTCGGTCAGCTTTCGTTAATGTTGATTGAATTCGGTCAAGTAACAGCATGCGATTGGGCAACCCAGTTAACTGATCATGTCCCACCATATGTTGTAATTGCTTTTCAAATTTTTTGCGCTCGGTGATATCATGAGCAACAGCAATTCTGAACTGATGTGAATCAGACCAGCGGACAGACCATAATATATGCACCACTCGCCCGTCTTTTCTCACCCAACGATTTTCAAAGCGCGGTTTAGAGCCCCCAGATAATAACGTATTTACTGCGTCAAGCGTGATCTCAATATCTTCTTTATAAACAAAGTCGAGCATTGGTTTACCAATTACTTCGCAAGGCTCATAACCAAAAATATCTTTAAAAGCCGCGCTCACAAAAACAAATACGCCTTGCTTGTCAACCACGCAAACAGCGTCAAGCATCAGTTCAAGTACATCCGAGAGACAAATCACACCACTATTTTTCATTCAACTCCATGCCTCAAACAGTAAAAATACAGACTTTATTATTTATTTACAGTACCCATCAGTTAAGTAATCAATCATTACCCAATAGTGTATAACGTATCTTAGAATACGATTCATCGCTGTTGAGATCTATAAAGAAATAATAATATATTGCGATAATAAAACTAATCATAGTGCGTTTTATCAAATACCACATTAAAAAACATACAAATATTAGGCCACGTTATTTTTCTCTGTTAATAAACTAGCTTATTTCTTTAGTTTTGCTCTTTCCTACAGCATTAACTACCGCTTCCTCAATCGAATGTAGTTTAAAAGGCTTTGAAATAAACATATCCATGCCAGCTTCTTTGCACGCAACTTTATCGGTAGATGATGTATTTGCAGTTAATGCCACTATTAAGGTATCTGCATAAGGACAAATATGTTGCGCTCGCAAAATTTTAGTGGCCTCAAGTCCATCCAGCTGCGGCATCACGCAATCCATAAAAATAAGATCGTATTTTTTTTGCTTACATTTTAAAATTGCGTCTTCGCCATCAACTGCAAAATCGGCTTTAATATTTAATTTTTCAAGCGAAGCGTCCAGTACCAATCGGTTTATTTGGTTATCATCAACAACTAAAACCGATAAATTAGTTGCCGCTATGACAACGTTTACCCGAGGGTTATTTTCGATTTGTACGGCGCCGACTGCAAGTGGGATATCCACGATAAATGTCGTACCCTGATTAAAAGTACTATCAACCGTTATTGTCCCCCCCATAAAATCAATCAATTCTTTTACGATTGCCAAGCCTAAGCCGGTACCACCTTTACTCTTTTTGGCGTCTATTTCTTGTGTAAAAGGTGAGAACAATGAATCTAAAAATGAGTTGGTCATCCCCCTTCCGCTGTCACACACTTCAAGATGCAAGGCTAATTTATCACCGACTACATTCACATCAGCATTAAATTTTACCAAGCCTTCGTCAGTGAATTTTAACGCGTTACTTAATAAGTTTGACGCAATTTGGCTCAGCCGAGCATTATCGCAATAAGCCCAACAGTCATCTGCTATCGTTATATTTGTTTGAAAATCAACCTTACTATCTCTAAACAATGGAATGTACAACGAAGCAAGATCAACAAAAATTGTTTTTAATAAAAAATGATTTGGTTCGAGTTTTAACTCACCGTGGTTTATTTTTGAAAAGTCGAGCACTTCGTTAATTATACTCAATAAAATATCCGCGCTACGCAAAGCTATCTTTAGTTTTTCAACTCTCTTATCTTCACGGCGCTCACCTAATAGCGTAGTTAACATTCCGGTTATGCCGTTCAATGGTGTCCTGAGTTCATGACTTATTTTAGCTAGTAGCATGCTTCTATCTTCTAACATGCGCTCTGCTTCTGCTTTTTTATTTTTTAACTCTTCGCGAAGCATGACCGATTCAGTCACGTCTTGTAAGGTACCAAATAACCTCACACATCGACCATTTAATAATTCAGCTTCACCAAATGTTGATACCCACAAAGTCTGTCCATTAGCGGTAACAAGTTCGAGGTCGAGATGCCATTTCTCGCCACTTTGTATTGCAGAGTTCACTGCATTAACGATGCTTTCTCTGCTTTCTCCTGCTTTAAAAAATTCAGTCGCAGCATTAAGATCAGGAACATAGCTATCACTAACTTGGTAAATACGTCGTGTTTGCTCGCTCCAAGTGACTTTATCAGTGAGTAAATCAACTTCCCACGTGCCAATATTTGCTACAGCCTCTAATTTTAACAGCGTATTGTTGTTTTTAATAAGCTGTTCATTGGTGATCTTGCGGGCAAACTCAGCACCCAGCCATTGTGCAAATAACTCAACATAGTCATGGGCTTGTTGTGAAAAGGGAGTTGATACAGCCGGTGATGAAAAGTTAACTGTACCGAATACATTTGAACCGACTTTTATTGGCGCCCCAATATAAGATTCGAGCTGGAAATTTAGGTAACATGGGTGGTTTGCAATGCGACTACTCGACGCTTTATGAAAAGTAAGCGCGGCATTTGCTGCGAGTGTATGTACACAATAAGTGCCTTCTAAATCAAACGTTGTACCAGAAGCTAAAGAATTATCAGGTGTTATAACGTAGAGCACGGTATAAATATTTTGTTCAATTTTACTAACAATCGCGATATCTAAATTAAATACATCAAGCCCAAACTTGAGCAAACTATGCGTTTTCTCGTCAAAACTTTGACTTTGATCAGATACAATATCATGGAAGCTTCGAAGGAAATTCAAATAAATACCTCGTATTATTTTGCATAGCGACAGATGCTATAGCTAAAAAATCTTATCTAACCACTTCATATTGGTTAATTATTATAGCGTGTAATTAAATATTTACCTTACTAAGGAGACTGACCTTTCGGGATTAAAATTTGTTCAATTTAGGTTTAACACTTAGAGCATAGTATGTTTGCCAGTTATGCTGCGTTATCGCCTATTTATGGGGAATTACCACACTACATAAGCTCAGCCTAGCCTAAAAGCCAAACACATTGCTGCAAACTTCGAAATAGAAACACACGCTACCCTAACTTTAGAGTAGAAACTTTTCATCAGCAATAGTTTATTTATATTTTCAGTTAGTTATAAAGCTCCATTTATAAAATAAGGCCTCAATTGAGACCTTATTACTTAACCTAAGCAGGGGTTACTAAGTGGTATGCATTAAAACTGCCACCCGAGCGATGCCCAATAACGGCGTCCGTCTTCGACATAACCATATTCATTCTCAGTGATATCTTTATCAAATAGGTTATAAATACCAAAGCCTAACTTTACGCTTTTAGTCAAAACATAATTACCACCCACATCGGCTAACGTGTAGTTAGGTGCAATTAGGCTGCTTTGTGAAGGTCCTGTGGTTGGTTGACTTTCCTCACCACGATAATGCACACGTAACCACCCCCCTAACTTATCGCTTGGCTGCCAGTTTAACGATGTTTGCACTATATGTTTAGGTAACTGATTGAGAGGACTGCCTTTATATTGCCCGGTTTTTTGCTCAGAATCGGTATAAGTGTAATTAGCGCTTAAACCTAAATCGCTGGTTAAGTCGTAAGAAACTGAAAATTCAAACCCTTGAGTCACGGCTTCATCAACATTTACATAGGTTGTCGGATCTGAACCAAACTGATTTTGGCCATCCGTGCATTGCGTAAGTGGGCATGCAATTCGCGTAATTTTGTCATCAAACTCATTGTAAAACACCGTACTTGAGATTGTGTAATCACCACGTGGATCGTAATAAATACCCATTTCATAATTCAATGACTTTTCAGGACTAAGATCTGGGTTGCCATAGATATTGCCGCCTCGACTTACTTGTCCCCAGTCTGCATTTGATTGACGAATATTAGGCGCTCTAAAACCTGTCGAAATACCACCTTTGATAGTGATAGCCTTAGAGGCGGTATAAACACCATATAAACGTGGACTCCAATGGCCTGAAAAATTATCGTCGTGGTCGTAACGCAAACCTGTGGTGAGCTTAAATTTGTCGCTGGTGCTCCACTCATCCTCAGCAAATACCGACCACTGTTTATTTTCTACATGGGTTAACTCGCTGATCCTATTACTCGTGTAATCATCAAGCACTTCTTTTAAGTAGGCTGCACCAAGCGTCGCGTTATGACCGGCAAAAATCGGTAAAGTCCAACTGGTTTGCGCATCCGTGTTTTCAACAAACATTTCACGAGAAGTATTATCGTACTTATCGTATTTTAAATAGCTGCGCGAGTTACCAAAGTCATAATAACCGTTATGGGTTAACGAGTAAGTTTGTTGCTCATACTCTGTTGTCGATGATTCTGGGCAACCTCTTCGGCCACAGCTTTCACCCGGCGCCAATGGTTCAACTGTTTTACCCAGTGTGTTTTCAAATTTTTGCTGCGCGCTGCCAACCTCTAGCATTATTTCGTGATTATCGTTTGGCGTTAAAATAAACTTTGCTTTAAGGTTACTTTGCTCTTTGCCCCTAAAGCCTGAAGTAAAGTTATCTTCGTCACGTTTTGAAAACTGCCCATATAATTGCACACCTAATAATTCTGGGACAAGTCCACCAGCTGCGAAAAAACTACCTTGATTAGTATTACCTGAGTCGCTACTTTGTTGAACTGTACTGTCTAAACGCAGCTCACCATACCACTGCAGGGGTGTTTTTCGAGTAATAATGTTTATCACCCCACCGATAGCGTCTGAGCCATACAAGGACGACATAGGCCCACGTATCACTTCAATGCGTTCAATTGCAGAGATTGGCGGTGTCCATGCACCTTCAACACCTGGTCCATCACTGTTTGGCCTTGTTTCACGTGATGATTGTCGCTGGCCATCAACTAAAATTAATGTGTATTGGCTAGCCATGCCTCGCAAGCTTATATCTTTGCGATCGCCACCGCCGGTAACCACAACTCCAGGAACATCGGTCATTGCATCGGTTAAGTCACGATAAAAGCGTTTTTCCAGATCTGCGCGATCAATCACACTGATGCTTGCTGGCGCGTCCTTTAACATTTGCTCATAACCTGACGCTGATACCACGATAACTTCCATATCTTGTTTCGTTTCATCAGCTAACACTATTGAGCTGGATAAACTAAGCGCGGTTAAAATGGCGCTAGTTAACGGTATTAACTTACAACTTACCGTGTTCATGATTTTTCTCCGTGACAAATGCAGTTTAAATGATAATAATTAGCGTTTGCATGGTAGTGAGATGTTCCTTTTTCTACAATGTGTATTTTCTTAAAACAGTATTAAGTAAGACTTAACCAAATGAATACAAAATTACTTCGCGCATTAACTGTATTTGTGCGCATTGTTGAAACGGGTAGTATGAGTAAAGCCGCAGTTGATCTTGCCATGACCACATCAGCAATTAGCCAACAAATCAAACAAATAGAGCTTGATATTAAGTTGAGCTTATTTAATCGCAGTCCACGAGAACTGACACTCACCGAGGCTGGCGAGATTTATTATCAAAGCTGTGTAACCATCCTCACCGCTGCAAAACAAGCTGGTGAAAAGCTGCAATTTTTACAAAACAGCCCTAGTGGTCAATTAAAGTTAGTAGCACCGGTTGGATTTGGTGGCGGAATATTAAGTGAACCGCTTAAAAAATTAACCAACCAGTACCCTTATTTTGATGTGCAACTGACTTTATCTGACGAACCCCTTGATATAATAAAGTCGGGCGCTGATTTGGCTATAGCGATTGGCCCGCTGGATGATTCAAGTTTAGTTGCTCGGCCTTTGGCGAAGTGGCCACTCGTATTATGTGTACATAAAAGTCACCCATTGGCTGAGCATTGCACACTGTCGCCTTGGCAGTTAAACCATTATACTCGTATCTCGCATTGCACTGCAGATCACCCATTAACGCATAGTTTAAACAGCCAAAAAAAAGCGCTCCCAAAACCACGTATCGTGGTTAATAACATGCACAGTATTATTCAATTAGTGTGTGATGGCGTTGGTTATGCAATTTTACCAAAGCCAGAAGTACAATCATTATTGCTAGAAGGAGAACTCGTTGAGTTATGCACTGACTGGCAACTGCCAACCTACAGTGTGTATGCAATTACCCCAGCAAGAGATATTTTGGCAGGTAAAACCAAAGTGGCTATCGAAATTTTAAAACAGCACTGTGATGAAATCTCAGATTCATTAAAGCAGTCTGCATAAAGCAAATTATCCTAAACTTACTTGTAACTACTGCAACACAGCGGGTCTATATCTTAAAGTAACTTGTGTATATACTTTATGTATTGAATACCAATGATTGATGCATAATGACAGCGGCAAAAAAGAAGAGTAATTTTTTCAGTAATATAATTTTTAATATTATTTTACCTGCGGTGATTTTAAGCCGCTTTAGTACACCTGATACGTTAGGCCCGGTATGGGCAGTAGTGGTAGCACTTGCTTTTCCGCTGTTATTTGGTTTGTGGGAACTTAAACAATCAGGCAAAGTAAACTTTTTCTCAGTACTTGGCATTATCAGCGTACTACTTACTGGCGGTATCAGTTTATTTGAACTTGACCCAGCTTATATCGCGATTAAAGAAGCGATGGTACCAGCAATTATTGGTGTGATTGTATTGATCAGCCAGTACACCCCTTATCCGCTGATCCGTAAATTACTAATTAATCCTGAATTGCTTGATATTGATAAACTTATGCATTCGTTAGAGCAACAAAACAACACCGCGGTATTTGATGCAAAAATGCGTCTTGCCGGTTTTATTGTTGCCAGTGCGTTCTTTTTATCTGCAACACTCAACTACTTTTTAGCAAAAAGTATTGTTGTTAGTATGCCAGGCACCACAGCTTATGCCGAAGAGTTAGGACGTATGACTTGGTTAAGCTACCCAGTCATTGTGGCGCCGACTATGGTGCTATTAGGCGGAGCAATTATTTTCATTTTTAAGCAAATAGGTAAATTAACTAAACAACCTATCGATGAATTTATATTGCAGTAAGTGGTTACTCAAAAGCCTTAGCGATACATTTTAATAAACCGCCTTACGCAATCTTCAATATATGCTGCTGGCGGTACATCATTAATTTTTGCGTGCCCAAGTGCATGGCGTAATTTCCAATCACCTGTGGCCATGCCCAGTAACTGTAACGTGGCAAACTTAGGGTTGTCGATATCAAGCAAGCCCGCCTGTGCAATACTACATAAGCAGACCTCTACCTGCTGCATCACTACTTTAGGGGCGGCGTCATAAAACAATAAGGCCAACTCAGGGTATTCATCTTTGTGCGCTACGCACGTGTCGTATACTTTCAATGCCTCGGGTGAAAATACCAGTGTAATAAAATTAGTCACAACACGTAGTAAGTTTTCCTCTAGGCTTTGCGCTGGCTCAAAACGCTCTTTACGTAAGTTTGAGGAGGAACAATGCGCTGTTACAGTTTCAACAAATAGATTATTTTTGTCTTTGAAATGACTATAAACCGTTTGTTTAGATACTTGGGCTAATTTAGCAATTTGATCCATGCTGGTATTAGGAAAGCCTTTATCCATGAACAAGGTCGTTGCAGCTGTAATAATTTGTTGTCGTTTTTGTTCTGACCGACTTAGGGTAGTTATTTCCATTTTCACCTCAAATCAAACTAGACAGTCTAGTTTGATTGATTTATATTTATACAAAATTAGACTCTTGAGTCCAATTCTAAATCATTCTGCGTCTAGCACAAAGCATAACTGTGTTTAATGCACCTGACTAACCACGCTGATTTAACATGGCGATAAATAAGGATATTATAATGAAAAAATATCTGCTTAGTGCATTCATTTTATTCACACCATTTATATGTTACGGCGAAAGTCTGGTTCATGTAGCTGCCTACACAGTACAACAAGAGGCGGGCTATTATCAAACACGTACGCTTAGTGGCAAAGTGGTCATACAAAACGATGCAAAGTTGAGTTTTGAATTTCCAGGAAAAATTGCACAAATTTATTTTGATCAAGGCGAGCAAGTAAAACAAGGTGATATTATTGCACGCCAAAATACGCAGCTTTTAGTTATCGAAGAACAAAAACTTCAGGCGCAAAAACAACGAATTCAAGCACAACTTACCTTCGCTGAACTTGAAAAAAAGCGTTTAGCAGAACTTGATAAAAAGAACTACTCGGCCACCTCGGCACTTGACCAAGTTAAAACCAATATCGCTGTACTTAACGCAGAACTAGCCGCAATAGCAGCAAGCTTGAATGAAGTCAGTATCCGCACTGAAAAGGCACATTTAACCGCGCCATTCAACGGTATTTTAGGCCAGCGCTTTGCCTCACAAGGTGAAATTGTTGCAGCCAGTACACCGATTGTGCGTTTAATCGAAAACCAACATGCGCAAGTTAGCATGGGGATCCCACTGACACTGCAAAGCACCATCCAAAATAGCATGGACATTGAGATTGCCGGACAAAACTTTACTGCACAATCTATCAGTAAAGGAGCGAGTATCGACCCACATACACAAACCTTAACAATGCGCTTTGCTTTGCCAAGTAGCGCAGTTGTTTATGCTGGTCAATTAGCAAAATTAACAGTGCAACAATATCAGCAACAAAGCGGTTTTTGGGTGCCTCTTGATGCCCTTGCCGATGGTGTGCGCGGTACTTGGCAGGTTTATCAAATAAAAAACAAGGTACTAAAACCTATCATTGTGCAGCTTTATTATGCCCATGATGGCTATGCGTTTATTGGCGCCCCATTACACAATGGTGCGCAAATTGTTGCCAATGGCATGCATAAGCTGTCGGCCAACATTTCGGTTAATGTTGTTGCAAATCAACCAACCAAGGTGCTGTGATGATCCGCTATTTATTTAATCACGGGCGTGTCCAAGCGCTTTTAGTGGCGTTACTTATCGTTAGTGGTTTAGCTGCGATCAGTGGCTTAGCGCGCAGTGAAGATCCTCGAATAACTAATCGTATCGCTATCGTAACCACTGCTTTACCTGGCGCCAGTGCTGAACGAGTTGAGGTGCAAATAAGTGAGAAAATCGAACAAAAACTAAAATCCCAAGCTGAAGTAAAGCATTTATCGTCGATTTCTCGTCCTGGGCTCTCAGTGATCACCATTGAGCTAAAAGACGAAGTCACGAACGTTAAACCCATTTGGTCGCGAATGCGTGATTTATTAGGTGATGTCAACAACCAGTTGCCAGTAAATGCTTCATCACCGCTACTGGATGACGAGCGTGGCTATGCTTATACTCGTATCTTATCGCTTAACGCCAATGACGATATAACCACATTAGCAACGGTTAATCGCTATGCAAAAGAACTGCAAAATCAATTACGTAATGTTTCAGGTGTGGAGTTGGTGCATTTTTTTGGCCAAGTTGATGAGGAAATTTTAGTTGCGGTTGATCAACAAAAAGCCAGTTTAGCTGGTATTCCTTTAGCGCATATTCATGCAGCTATTCAAGGTGCAGATGCAAAAGTAGCCGCTGGTACCCTTACAAATGACAAATCGCAAATGCAAATTGAAGTGACCGGTGCGTTTGACTCGATTGCTCGCATTGGCGCAATTCCACTAAGTAGTAATCAAAATGCAGGGCAATATCAACTCTCTGATGTAGCCCAAATTACTCGCTCAGTAAAAACCCCCGTGAACGAAATTGCATTAATTGATGGAAAACCCGGTATTTATATTGCGATCCGCATGTTACCAAACTTGCGTATCGATACTTTTTCTAAGCGTGTTGATGTCGCCATCGATAACTTTAGCCAAGACTTACCAAGCCAAATTTTACTCCAAGATATTTTTGATCAACGCGGTTATACCCAAACTCGTTTATCCGATTTACTCAGCAATATTACCGTGGGGTTTGTGCTTATTCTAGTGGTACTATTTATCACTTTAGGTTTTAAAGCTGCTCTAGTTGTCGGCACCGCGTTACCTTTAACCGTATTGTTTACGTTAGTAAGTATGCAGCTCTATGGCTTACCTATTCATCAAATGTCGGTTACCGGTTTAGTCGTGGCCCTGGGCATTATGGTTGATAACGCCATTGTCATCACCGATGCTGTTCAGCGCTTTCGCCAACAAGGCCTAACAGCTTTAGCCGCAGTAGAAAAAGCCGTGGCACATTTTTGGCTTCCACTGCTTGGCTCAACTCTAACAACTATTTTAGCGTTTGCACCGATTGTGTTGATGCCAGGTGCTGCAGGAGAGTTTATTGGCGGTATTGCCTTAAGTGTTATTTTTGCCTTAATTGGTTCATACCTGATTTCACACTCTTTAGTGGTGGTATTTGCAGGGCAATTTATCAATAACGAACAGCGTACTGGTATCTTTTATCAAGGTATACGCACACCTAAACTCAGTAAACGCTTTGAAGCAACGTTAAAACGTAGCCTAGAAAAACCAATACTCACTTTACTACTGGTCTTTATACTCCCTGTTGCCGGTTTTTTTGGGGCAGGACAACTCACCGAGCAGTTTTTCCCGCCCTCAGATCGCGATATGTTTCAAATTGAAGTGCATTTTGCCCCTCATGTGAGTATTACATCAACTCGACAAGCCATAGAGAAAATGGATCAACTAATTCGGCAATCTGAAGGCATTGAAAAGCTCGATTGGATGATCGGAACTAATTTCCCAAGCTTTTACTATAATATGCTCCAGCGTAATCGCGGCGCCAATAACTATGCGCAAGCGATGGTAAAAGTAACCGACTTTAAACGTGCCAACGAGTTAATAAAAAGCTTGCAAATACAACTTGATAAAGCATTTCCAAACGCACAAACTTTAGTCAGAAAGCTTGAGCAAGGTCCACCATTCAATGCACCAATTGAAATGCGTATTTATGGCCCAAGCCTAGATACTCTCTCTGAACTGGGCCAACAATTACGCACGCAGCTCATTGCTCATAACGATATAACCCACACCCGTCCAACCTTATTGTCGGGCTCGCCTAAACTATGGTTAAACACCGATGAAGCAGCGCTGACTCATGCAGGATTAAGCCTAAGTAACATGGCAACCCAACTACAAAACCAGTTCAATGGTGTCGTGGTCGGCAGTATTATTGATAATACCGAAACCGTTCCCGTACGCGTTAGAGTTGCAGATAAGCACCGAGATGATATTAGCTCGCTATTTAGTACGCAGTTAAATACGCCAGCTAGTTCAAACCAAATAGATACTGCACAACCGCTAGTGATTGAATCATTTGCCAGTGCAACACTGAGCCCTTCTCGTGGCTCTATCGCTCGCCGTGACGGTGAACGTGTTAATATTATCGAAGCTTATTTAGCAACTGGCGTATTACCGCAAACCGTACTGAATGAAGTGACCGCCACCATTGCACAATCAGGCTTTGTATTACCCCATGGCTACAGATTAGAGCTCGGTGGTGAGTCGCAAAAACGCAACGAAGCGGTTAGTAAATTGCTTGGCCAAGTGGGGATTATTGTCGTGTTATTGATCACCGTACTGGTGATGTCATTTAATTCATTTACCACCACAGGGCTAATCTTAATAAACGCCCTGCAAGCTGCAATGCTGGGCTTGCTCAGTGTATTTATTGCTGGCTACCCGTTTGGTTTTACTGTGATCATTGGTTTATTGGGCTTAATGGGACTGGCCATAAATGCCGCCATTGTCATTTTATCAGAGTTAAATTCACTGCAAGCCCTCACTGATAAAAACAAAATCGTTGCCGCTGTGATGACTTGCTCACGCCATATCAGCTCCACTACCATCACCACCGTTGGTGGCTTTTTACCACTCATACTCGCCGGCGGAGGTTTTTGGCCTCCGTTTGCCGTCGCTATCGCAGGTGGTACTGTATTAACCACTGTGTTGTCATTTTATTTTGTTCCTGTGGCATATTATTTAGTATCAAAACGCACGCTACGCACAAAAAAACATGGAATTAACGCACACTAGTAAATTTAAATTAATATCTTTATTTTTAAATTATAAAACACCATTGATATAATATTTTTATAAGGTATGATTACTTTAAATAAGAGGAACATCATGTTTATATTAATATCTCATCCACAAAAAACAAATCTCACCTTCGACATTTAAGCCGAGTGTAACTCTTACACTCGGCAGTCTCACTGTATTATTTTAAATTTAAGTTCGGTTCAGTTTTCGTGGAGGTATAGTCCGTGTTTGCTTTTCTGTTCGGGTACAAAACCCCTGCTTTTTATAAGTATAAAAACTATTTAAGCCAAAGTTCAGCATTTTTACATCCGCTGAAACTCGCGCATGTGTTGCAAAAAATAGAGTATTCAAAACGACCTTGGTCAAAGTTTAGCCCACATGTACAAATTGGCTGTACCGTAGTCATCCAGCATACTGATACGGGTTATAAACGCCGTATAAGCTTAGTTCCGGCTGCAGAAAAGGGGCTATGTAATAATGTTGTGTCATTACACTCTCCTATAGGTACTGATCTTTTAGGACATAAAATAGGTCACATTTTTGAGTGTAAAGAATATGGATGTTTTCACTCTTGGCAAATATTAGCAATTAATAGTAAGGAGAATTATATAGAGTAAATCATTTCAATTTTTATTTATTAATTTTTATATATTTAATTGGAGTTATTTATAATGAGTAAAGAAAAAGCTAAAAAACCAGCAAAAATGACGTTAAAAGAAAAGCGAAAAATACGTAAGGAGAAAACAAAGACAACCGAAAAGTAAAGAGTTGTCACTTTACATATAACGTTTCATGGAAACCTTAATAAAGTCCAAAGCTCGGCATTATAATAATGTCGGGCTTTTATCGTTTAAATATATTAATAACAAAGGCCTCAATAGAGACCTTTGTTATAGATGAAGTTTAAATAAAACTGAATTAGCTACTGTATTGTTGGCACGGTAATAATTGATACAGAGCCTAGCGGATCTACGTTATAGTCTTCACTCGGTTCGCCTTCGTCAGCGGTGATGATTAATTTACCATCGGGACTGAAAGTTACCATATCTGGCAGTGCTCCGACCGCAGATATCATTTCAAGCTCATAACTACTCGTGTTAAACATAGCAACAACGCCAGTATCAGTTTTCACGCCTGACTCGATCGCAGCGGCAAGTTTTCCGTTTGATACTGCGACAGAATTAACACCTGCACCGTAATAGCTAATATCAATTGCACCAAGTGTTGCAATGTTATTTGGGTTAGCAAAATCAATCACTTCAATACGAGGAGCGTTAAGCAAGCTGCCGTTATTTACTACGAATAAACGTTTTGTTTGTGCATCATAAGCCGTGATCTCTGCGGCGCCTTCACCACCTTCAATTAACAAGCGTGATGCAAAATCAAACTTGCCTTCGTTGTTTTCACTATAGACGGTGATATTACCACTGTCTTCGTTTGCAACTACCAGCTGCGCTTTTGACGTTGGGCTTTGATCAGCGGTTATAAATAACACCCCTTCTGGCGCATCATCACCTTGGGTAACGAGCATTTGCACAAAACTTACGGCATTAACATCACTAATATCATATACTGCAACCGCATCAGCACGCTCTAAAGCAATAAATGCATAGCGCTTATTGGCAACCATACCTGTTGTTACACTCTCAGGCTCAGTGCCTTTCGCATCACTGCGACCATCTGGGTAAACGCCGGCTTTATTAGCTTCAAAGGCAAGTGATGAACCACTATCAAACACCTGCTCACCGGTATCACCATTGAAGATTGAGAATGAACGTGCACCAAAACTATAGAGTTTATTATGACTTGATGCTGCAGTATCAGAATCAACATATTGCGATACTAATAAACGCCCTAATTCGACGTTGTTTTGTAATATACTTACGTCTGTAAATACCGACTCATCAAGCACGATATCTGCAACTTTCTCACCTTCAGCGAAGTTGCTAAACCAGTCACGTATATCCCCCTCGTTGGCAGTTAAAACGTAATCTATGCCATCTTGTGTAAATGTTGCGATGCCATCAGGTTGATACATACCCACTACGTTTGCGCGGGTTTGTAGTTTGATCATTTTATCTTTATCACTGGCATCGATTTCATTGCCAGCCATACCATAATCTTTAAAGCCCAGCGGAAAAATATCAGTGATAGTTTTCGTGGTTAAGTCTATTTTTGCAAGGCCGTTATTCTCTTGCAATGACACCCATGCAGTGCTTGAATCAGCTGATACGGCGACATACTCAGGCTCAACGTCTGCAGCTAAATCTGCACCTTTACCAAATACTCGGAAGCCTTTGCTTTCAAGAGCCGCTTCTTGATCATTAAATGATGTGAAATTTAATGTAGTTGCAGCACCCACATGCATAGGAGTTTTGAAGTTTTTACGTCCAGGGCTGGCATAAAGTTGTGGCGCATTCTCATCAACAAGCTCTATAAATTCCATACCATCAGGAAAACGGCCATAACTATTAACATGGAAATCGCCATAACTGACTTGTTGATGCACTTGGCCTTGGTATTTTAGTTTAATGGTTTCGCCTTTGCCTAAGCCAAAGTCTTCATTATTATTTAAAATAGCCGTTGCGGGTGCACCGTTAGGTAACTGAGCACCCGTAACTAAATTCGGCAATAATACAATAAAGCCGTGGCCAGGAATTTCTGTACCTGCAGGGATAGTTAAACCCGCTTGGTTATTCGCTTCACGGTCTAAATCAACTAACTCCCACTCATTAGCTGCAAAAACAAATGGTTCAGAAGATGTGTTGTACAGCTCAACAAAATCAAAATCGGCGTCATCACGGCCTTTTGAAACCACTTCATTGATCACAATATTAGCGGCAGTTGCACCATCAACCGGCGCTGGTAATTTATTGGCAGCACCAGGCGTTGGCGCGAGCGCTTCATCTTGAGTGTGCCAATTACCACCATCTGGTAAACGCCCCCATGTAGACACATGGCTACCATCACTCCAATGTGCGCTATCTACAATTTGATTGTTGTGCACCAGTAATGCGGTGTCGCCTTTACCTAAACCAAAATCAGTATCGCCAGCAGTGGCAACTAAAGTATCTGTTGGTGCATCAAATGGAATGCTAGTTTGATCTGTGGCAATCACTAAAAACCCACCTGCAGCGATGGTTGTACCTTGTGGAATTTTAATGCCCGGCTCTTTATCAATCTCAAAGCCTTTTAAATCATTTACTGCCCAATTAGCGTCACTAAAGGTAAATGCTTGTTCAGAGTTATTAAACAACTCAATAAAATCATAACCGCCTTCATTTGAACGCACCTCGTTGATCACCACTTGCCCTGCTGATGGTGTCTCAGTAATTTGGCTAAATGTTGCAGTAACCTCTTTATGGTTATTCATTGTAAGAGTTAAAGAAGTCGCGCTATAGTCTGCATTACCAATATCGCCAGACCATGAAACAAATTTATATCCTTGTGCAGCCTGAGCGTTTAGCATAACAATAGCACCTTGCTCATAATCAGCACGCTCTGGACTTATTACTACGTTTCCAGCACTTTGCTCTGTGATATTTAATATCAGTTGGTAACGCAAAGGCTCTAAATCATTATCATCATCTGCTAGATCACAGCCACTTAATAGACCTAGCATTAATAAGCTGCCTACTATCGGTTTCAATTTCATCACATTTCCTTGGTATCGTTTTAGTTTTAATTAATCACGATACCCTAAAGCGTAATATTGACAGCTAAATGTAATTATCATGTCAATGGGATGACATTGCGAACGAGAATAAACTATAAGATCATGATTTAATTTATAATTCACCTCATTCTAAATAACCAAAATTCAGACGTACAGGTAGTAATTTCCAACTCTAACTACGTTGAATTTACTTGCCGTTGCTCTCTAACTAATAGCTGTAGTGATGTACTGAATATCAGGTTGTAACTCTGCGCAATAGAAAAAATTTATAAAATGCTTAAAATTGTGAGGGGCACTTTTTGGCATAAAAAGCGCAGCATAATCCGCGCTTTCAATTTACTCTGATACAGAAGGTTCAGTATTTGCTTGAGCTTCGCTTACAGGAGCTTCGTCACTTAACAAGTACTTTTCGAGCCATTGCTCTTGCTCCCAAAGCACATGCAGTAAACTCTTGCGAGCACGGAAGCCGTGAGCTTCGTAAGATAACATTACTAAACGCGCTTCTTTACCTAAATGAGCAAGGTTTTAGGCTTAACGCACTCTGGTGCGGTTAGATTAATAAATACGCTTGAAAAAGAAGAGCTTGTAAAGAGGCGTAAATCGGTAAAGGATGCTCGCTCTGTTGTTTTATACGTAACTGATAAAGGAAGTCAAAGGGTTAAACGAGTACTAAACAGCCGAGAAACAGCCACCTCTAAAATACTAAATAGCTTTAATGATGAACAAAAACAAAGCTTTTTAAGCTTGATAGAACTAGCGCTTAGCAGCATAACAAGCGAGCAGATAAAAGCCCGTAAAATATGCAAACTATGTAACGAAGGTGTATGTAGAAAGCGTGGTTGCCCAGTAGAAAATGCAATTAAATAAAGTACACCCCACTTAAAAACTTATCCAATAAGTTAAAGAATGATAACAGCCACTTTAGTCGTTTTTCTTACATGAAATTAGGTAAAGATGGATTCGATTATAGTTATAAAATTCATGCATCTTTTTAAATTGTAAAGGTATTCCCCCCTTGTACCTTTTTTAAAATAAGAAAAAAGAACCGTTTTAATGAGAGTTATAGCTATAAGGTTGACCCATCTAGTTACAAGTGTTAAAAAGTGAAAATGAACACTAACTTAATAAAGGAATAATTGTATGATAAAGGGAATAAAAATCGCTTTAGTATCAAGTGTAATGCTCTCTGGCTGTGTAGTTACTGAAACTATTAATGGAGGTATTGCTAGTTTAAATAACTCTTTCACAACTGCTGAATTACCTATTACATACACAAAAGCGGCTAAAGAAAGTGGCACTGAGAAAATGAAGCGTCTTGCAGTTATTTCAAATAACAGAAACGCATCTACAGGTATAATTGAAACAAACCTTTCAAATATTCGTGTGAATGGCCAACCTTACTTTACCTTTGTTGATAAAGCTTCTCTTAGTAAAATTATAGAACAACAACGGTTTAATGAAAGTGATATCAGTAACTCAAAAAACAGAACCCGCCTAGGTAAACTTACAGGCGCAGATACACTTATCACTGCTGACTACACTGCTGATGTAGATACCTCTACTTACTACGAAAAAGACAGTGAATGTATACAAAAAGGTGATAAATGGTACAAGTGTGAGAAGTCTAGAGAAATAACCATTAAGTGCTCAGAAAAAATTGCGAAAGTAAATTTTAAACCTAAGGCTGTATCTGTAGAAACAGGGCAAATTGTTTTTACTAAACAATATTCACGCCTATCAAGTAGTAAAGTATGTAAAGGTGACGACCCTCATCCATCTGACTCTGTATTACGAGGCAGAGCACTTGCCGCTGTAATAGAAGAATTAAAACAAGATGTTGCACCACACCAAGTGACTAAAAATGTAAAGTTGATGGAATCTGATGATTCAGATTTAACTGATAAAGCAGAAGAGTTATTAGACCTCGCTGTTGAATTTGCAGAAAAAGACATGCCTGACCACGCCTGCAAAACCTTTGCAAAAGCTCAAAGTCAGTATTCAGAGTCACTGGCTATAAACTACAACAATGGTGTGTGTGCAGAAAGAGCGAATGATTTAGAATTAGCAAAAGCATATTATGAAAAAGCGAGCAACTTAACATTAGACGTTGACGAACTTAAGTTTGTTATTGAAGGCCAAACACGGCTTGTCGAGCGTGAATCGGATAACGCAAAGCTAACTCTAGCAACAACTTCAAACCGTTTGTAATTTAAGTTAAGGCCTACCACTTTTGTGTTAGGCCTTATTGCTGTTGGTAAAACTATGACTACTAGAACATCCTCACTACTATTAGCGGCAATAGCGCTAAGTCCTTTCCTTACTAATGCAGCATCACATTGTAGTTGCAGCTCATACTATGCAAAGAATGCCCAGCCTAAGTGGGTAGGAATAGATATTGTTGATGATGAAAAATTAGCTAGTTCAGGCTCTTCACAATGCTCTGGTTTAAAAACAATTGATGAACGTCGGTCAGCTAAAAATGCGCGTGAAGAGCTCGCAAAATTACTAAATACTGATATTTCAGTGAAAGAAATAATTAAAAACACCTCGTCAAGCACAGTAAGCCATTCTGATTACAAATCGGTGATTGAGTCTCAAACCAATCAGCTATTAAAAAGCGCAAAAGTATATGATCGTTATGTAGACCCTATTAACTGTACTGTATATGCAGCTATTTCAATTAGTAAAGCCGATCTTGAAGAAGGCCAACAAGAAAAAATAAAACAACAACAAGCAATGCTAGGCGCAAAAAATAGTTGCTTAAAAGTAACGGGCGAAAATAGCTCTCAACTTACAGAGTTACTCACTGAGCAACTTTTACAGCATGGATATAAATTAACAAACTCGGCTTGCGAAGTGACCTATTTAGTTAAAAACTCGATAATAAAAGCACAAAGTAAACTTGTAATTACACAGTTAAAACTTCAAATAGATACACAAAGCAAAAAGTCTATTTGGCAACAACGTTTTGAAGGAAAAGGTTTGAGCTACTCTAAACGCTCAAAAACCGAGTTAATTCATTTAGCCAATCAAGACAGCACAACTAATTTAATAAATAGCATTGTAAAGTTAAAAAATACTGCTATCAATTCTTATTAGCGATTATATTAAGCCATATTTTAAACAGTTATATTTAACACTGATAAACTATATTTTAAGGATGAAAATGTCTGTAGGAAATAACTTAGAGCCTGAGGCTAACACTGAAGAAAATAAATCTTTGTTAGCTAAATTGAAAGGTTACTTTATTTTACTTATGGTTACTTTAATGGGTCTTGGAAATTGGGCCGATAGTAAAGCACTCATAATTGAAGGGTACAACGGATTCATTACTCACTTTACGAACCAAATCGAAGAAAAAAAGATTACTGCGCTAGATATTGGCAACTACTTACCTTACGCTGAAAAAAAAATTGGTATTCCGCAAGTAATTAAAACATCATCTTTGAATACTGATTACGAATATAGGTATTACAAAAATACGAAATATTTACTTACACTTATTAATAAAAATACTCGTATAGTCGGCATCGCCGTACATAGTTTAAAATACGATAAATCTATGGTACCGGAATTTACACCCTTAATACCTTTTAATAAAAAAATGCTCAGAGTTAATAGTCTAAGCGATGTTATAAAATCAAGTAACGAATTTTATTTTGATTCTCATAATATTAAATATTATATGCAGTCAAAACAGTTAAATGCTCAAGGTATGTTTTTGAACCTTAGCGTTGGCTTTAGTAACTACGCACCATTACTTGATGAAACGCAAAAAGCTTTATTTAAACTTGATGAGTTAATGCTTACTCAAGATGACGAAAAAGCCTTAGCTAAAACAACCGAGATACTTGCTAACACTGCGGCTACATTTTATGCAGTATCTGAGCTATCTAGTGAATACATCTCTGATTCATTACTGACAACGTATGAATTTAACGCTTATTTTTAAGGATAAAAAATGCGTCACACTTTATTATTTTTTGCTTTATTTAGTGCTTACAGCGGGGCTACCACGCCGACGTTCGAAGAATTTAAAAAACAGCAACTTGCAAAACAAACCACTTTTAAAAACGATCATCAGTTGGAATATCAAGCATTCAGACAAGCATATCTCGAGGAATACGATAAATTTAGAGATAGATTATTGCAAAACTGGTCAAGACCTGTACAAAGCTCATTATTAGAACGTGTTGAATATAGTGCGGATAAAAAAACACGTATTATTATTGATGAACAAAATTCGACCGTGACTGTACAAACACTTGAAGGCTCAAATGAAACAGGACTAAAAGCGACTTCTCAAGAAGAAGCATTAACAACAAATCAATTGTTAAATAATGTTAAATTATCGCCGGTTTTAACTGATATTTTTAAAGACCCTAGCTTACTCGATAAAGCAGTAAAAACAGCAAAAGTTGATATAAAAGCACAGCCAGACAAACATGAAAGCGAAGTCGCATTAATTAATGAAATTACTTCTCAACACGAGCAATCATTGAGTAGTTTAGATAAAAACGAGCAATTACCTAAAGCACAAATTGATATCCAAAAAGAGCAGCTTACCAAAGAAAAAGAACAACGTATTAGTAATTTAAATAATGCGCTAAAAAAAACAAAAGAGCAAAACCTTACCTACAAACGCATTAAGTCGCATACTTTCGCTCTACCCGATACTTATTTACAAAAAAAAGTAGCGCCTTTTGTTACTTATTATAGCCAGTTTTCTAAAGATCAATTATCTTTACTATTAGCTATTTCACATGCTGAGTCGTCATTTGATCCTAATGCAAAATCGCATATTCCAGCATTTGGATTAATGCAAATAGTGCCAAACTCAGCAGGCTTAGATGTTGCTCGCAGACAATTTAAAAAGGATATAGCTCCTACAGCTAAAGAATTATTCGACCCAAAAACTAATATAACTTACGGTGCTGGGTACTTAGACATTTTAACGACTCGATATTTGCGCAAAATTAATAATCCCATAAGCCGAAGATATTGTGCCATTGCAGCTTATAATACTGGCGCTGGTAACGTAGCTAAAGCATTTAACTTAAATAGAAGTACGAATATAAATAAAGCGGTAGCCTTAATAAACCAATTAGATAGCGAAGGTGTATACGCACAACTTATAAATAATTTACCGTACGACGAAACAAAAAAGTACTTACAAAAGGTAAGTAAATTAGATATTCAATATCAAAAAAACTTAGAACAATGGAACCTTAACAATAAGGAAGTAAATCATGCGAAATAAACTTTTAATATTGGCAGTTGCTGGAGTTATTACAGCATGTGGTACAACACCACAAAAGTCTCAACCTCTTGCTGAAAACGATTCTGTTCCAAGCTGGGTTTTACAACCTACAGCACCCGAGGGCGGTTTGGCTTCATCTAGCTGTGTAGTATGGACGGGCAATATGGCTGCAAGTAGAGCACAAGCTATTGCCAATGCACGTGCCGATCTAGTAACTCAAATTAGTGCTAAAGCGCAAGTAATGGATACACTAATAAACAAACAAACCCAACAGCAAGACTCAACGACGACTAATTCATCATTTACGCAAATAAGTAAACAGGTAGCTGAGCAAAGCTTAGTAGGGGCTATTGCTAAAGAAATTGGTTTTGCTCGCTTAGATGGAAAGAAACAGTTATGTGCGCTTGTAACTATGGAAAATACTAAGCCTTTATTTGATAAATTAATCGAAACGTCAGGAAAGAATTTAAGCCCTAATGATGAAGATATGCTTTACCGTGAATTCAAATTAAAAACAACAACTGATGAGCTTAAAGCGCTAGATAAATAAGCGTTTTATAACAGCCCTAATATAAGTTAGGGTTGTTATATTAATTAAATAACTACAATAAATTACCCTAGTATTAACCAAACCCCCACTAGCACCATTAAACTCCTAAGAGATCCCCAAAAATAATCTTTAATTTTCAATCGCATCACTCACATCCATATTTTTCCAATCGATTTGCACTACTACCTGTACGAAATAGGCTAGTCCTTCCAAATAATCTCGCCGTCGCAATTTAATGGACTGTTTTTTGACGTATCGCAATCCAACA